>JBCCLI010000487.1:0-4602 GCA_039026975.1 Bacteroidota bacterium
AAAAGAAATCATCCGGTACGTACCCAAACATTTATAGAACTGCTGGGCCTAATTCCTGAGAAAGCCGAGGAGATCATAGAAGGTGGCCATAAGCTGAAGGAAGCCTTTCAGGGGTTAGCAGCTTCCTTGACTTTACATGCCCCCTATTCTGTTTCGAAGAAACTCATACAGAATGTGTACCAAGCTTCTTCTGAGAGAATGTCTGTTCACCTGCTGGAGTCAGCTGCAGAGGTAGCTTTATTTGAGTCTGGCGCAGGGCCGTTCGTAGACTTTTATCAAAAAATGGGCCTTCCCCTTCCTAGTAGTAAGGGAAAAGATCCCATTACCTATCTATCAGGTGTTAAGCCATCTGAAAGAGACGTAATATGGGTACACCTTACTGAAGCCAGCGCCCAACAGCTCCTACAGATACGTACACAATTCCAGAATTCCTGGTTCTGCCTCTGTCCCCGATCTAATCTATACTTACATAATAAGCTTCCCTACCTACCTCACTTCCTGGCATATGCTAACAGGATCTGTTTAGGGACAGATAGTCTGGCCAGTAATGAAGACCTGAATGTGTGGAAGGAAGCTGTCTGTCTTAAGCAGGCTTATCCTGAGTTAACCCTCCACCAACTAGTAAGCTGGTTAAGTATACAGGGCGCTCATGCGCTAGGCATGCAGGATACACTAGGTGATTTTAGCCCTGGAAAAAACCCAGGAATAAATCTCATTCATATTTCAGGAGATCAGCCGGACTCAATAGATCAAACCACACGGGTAGAAAAAATCTTGTAGATATTTTATTCTCCAGGAAATACCTTTCTGACTAATTGTTTGCTAATTTGCTGTTTCCTTTAGCAAATGACAGGAAGATGGATCAAACAATTAGAACTAATTATCTCATCATAGGAAGTGGGGTAGCGGGCCTTTCCATAGCTCTAAAATTAGCCCAATACCATAAAGTAATGGTCCTCACTAAAACTGATAGAGGAGAAACTAACACTGCCTATGCTCAGGGAGGGGTAGCCAGTGTAACGGATGAGCTTGATACGTTTGAAAATCATGTGGCAGATACCTTAGATGCCGGAGATGGATTATGTGATAAGGAGGTGGTAAAAATGGTAGTGGAGAATGGGCCTGCCAGGATACAGGAGTTATTGGATTATGGTGCCAACTTTGACCGCGAAGATAATGGAGAGCTAATGCTAGGAAAAGAAGGTGGCCACTCTGCCCATAGAATTCTCCATGCTAAGGATGCTACGGGATGGGAAATACAGCGCGTCTTACTAGAGCAGGCAAGTAAAAATCCTAATATTGAGATATTGGAGCACTTTTTTGTGCTAGACCTCCTGACTCAGCATCATCTAGGAAGATACATAAATAGAGGTACTCCTAACATTAACTGCTATGGTGTGTATGCCCTAAACCTGGAAAGCAGAAAGGTAATCAGAATCCTCTCAAAGATTACTGTCATGGCAACAGGGGGATCCGGGAATGTGTATGCAAGTACCACCAATCCTTCTATAGCTACAGGAGATGGGATAGCCATGGCTTACAGAGCTATGGGGAGAATAGCCAATATGGAATTCAATCAGTTTCATCCCACAGCTTTTTATGATCCAGGGCAGAGTCCCGCTTTTCTTATCACAGAGGCACTGAGGGGGAAGGGCGCCATTCTGAAACGACCTTACTCCAAGGAGGAATTCATGCAGGAGTATGATCCCAGAAAAAGCCTGGCTCCAAGGGATATAGTTGCCAGAGCCATAGATACAGAGATGAAAAAATCCGGGATGGAGTACGTCTTATTAGATGCTACCCATATCCCTGCCCTTGAACTAAAAGATGAGTTCCCCACCATCTACCATACGCTTCTGAAAAAAGGAATAGATTTTACCAAGGATATGATCCCGGTAGTTCCTGCCTCCCACTATATATGTGGCGGTATCTTAATAGATAAAGCAGGCAGATCTTCTATTCATAACCTGTATGCCTGTGGAGAATGTACCTGCTCAGGCCTTCATGGGGCTAATAGATTAGCTTCAAATTCTCTGTTGGAAGGGCTCGTATATGGAGATAATATTTATGAAGCTGTGAAGGATGCTACAGAAGGTATTTCATGGGAGGAGGATATTCCTGAATGGAATGAGAAAGGCATAAATAATACGGAAGAGTGGGTGTTGATTTCTCATAACTTCAAAGAAGTACAAAGTATCATGAGTAACTATGTAGGAATAGTAAGAAGTGACCTACGACTCGAAAGAGCTATGAGGAGAATCAATCTTATCTTTCAAGAAACGGAGGTATTTTACCAGAAAACCAAGGTTTCCCCAGAGCTATGTGAGCTGAGAAATGTCATCACCACTGCCTATCTCATCATTAAATCAGCCAGTATTCGAAAAGAAAGTAGAGGCCTACACTGTACAACCGACTACCCTGAGAAAAGCACAGAAATCTGGAATACAGTTTTATAACCCCTGCTATTTTAGGAGAAGTTTCAGATTCTAAGCCTAGTATTCTCCGGTAACTAGCGGCAAAATGGTCCCATAAGAAAGTCTTACTATATCGGAAATGAGGGATTTTATGCACCCTGAACTTAGGTAAGCCGTTAGCTGAATCAGCATCAGCTAGCTACTCTCCTAACGCTCTGTCTTCAGGAATACGTTTTTAGAAAAAATTTTATGTAAATTTTATCTTATTTTTACCAACTCCTTAAGTATAAATACGTACAGGGGAGAAGGTAACTACTTGTTAATCAGACTTTAATCCTGTTACATATATCATTTTTTTCTCAAAAGAGGGGAAATTTTCAGTATCATCAGTTTTTCTCTCCTGGAGAACAAACAATCGTTTGGGAGATCTTTGTTTGTTTTAAGGGGTATTTTGCAAAAAATCTAAGCACACCTAATTATATGGAAAAAGCTACTACAAAGGGAGGGGGCACCCCATCAGGCAACATGCAAAGCAAGCCAGATCTCAGCATATGGAAAAATTTCAAATACGACATACCCGCGGGGCTGGTAGTATTTCTGGTGGCTATTCCACTTTGTTTGGGAATTGCCTTAGCCTCTTCTCCTAACAATATTTTTGCTGGAATCCTAGCAGGTATACTTGGTGGACTCATTGTTCCTTTAATCAGTAGATCCCCCTTGAGTGTAAGTGGCCCTGCGGCAGGTCTTATTGCTATTGTCATTGTAGGAATAGATAATGCAGGCTCTTTTGAAGCATTCTTGCTGGCCGTCATGTTAGGGGGAATCCTACAAATTATCCTGGGCTTGTTGAAAGCAGGTACACTTGCCTACTTCTTCCCTACTTCCGTAATCAAGGGAATGTTAGCAGCTATAGGCCTTATCCTCATCTTGAAACAGTTTCCTCACGCATTAGGATATGATGTGGAGGCCTTTGACTTTATGTTTCAGGGGACAGAGGATGAGAATACTTTCAGTATGATAGGGGCTGCCCTAAGCCATATAGAGCCAGGTGCCTTTGTCATCAGTATAGTGAGTCTGTTCATTTTGATTTTCTGGAATAAAACCCCCTTAAAGAATGTTACCTGGTTACCTGCTGCCCTGGTAGTGGTAATAGGAGGTATTCTTATGAATATGCTTTTTGGCAGCATAAAGCCGGAGTGGGTGCTATCAGGTGGGGCTAAAGGCCATCTAGTAAATCTTCCAGAAATCAACGGGTTCAAGGGCTTCTATGATCAGCTAGTCTTTCCGGATTTTTCTGCCATAGGTAACTCAGCTATATGGGTAACAGCCTTCACCTTGGGGATAGTAGCCAGTGTGGAGACCCTACTGAGTGTAGAAGCTGTAGATAAGCTTGACCCTCATAAGAGAAGTTCTCCCTTGAGTAGAGAATTAATAGCCCAGGGAGCAGCCAATACCTTAGCTGGTTTATTAGGGGCTCTTCCTATCACGGCAGTTATTGTGCGGTCTAGTGCTAACGTAGCCTCAGGTGGACAAACCAGGATGGCTTCTATTATTCATGGTATTTTTCTTTTTGGATCTGTTATTACCATAGGAAGTATTCTCAGAATGATTCCCTTAGCCAGCTTAGCCTGTATCCTGTTACTTATAGGGTATAAGCTCGCTAATCCCAAGTTATTTAAGCAGATGTACCAGAATGGGATGAATCAGTTTGCCCCATTCGTCATTACTATTTTGGCAGTCTTGGCTACGGATCTCTTAAAAGGAATTGGGGTAGGTATACTTGTAGGGATTTTCTTTACCATCAGGGATAACTTCAAAACAGCTATCACTGTCAAAAAAGAAAATGAGTTTATTCTCCTAAAGTTTAACAAAGACGTGAGCTTCCTGAACAAGGCCAACATACGCGAGGCACTCACCAGAATATCCCCCGGGAGTAAGGTCATAGTAGATGGGAGTATGGCAGACTTTATTGATAGAGATATCAGGGAAATACTTGAAGAATTTAAGATTAGAGCAGAGGAGAATAATGTTGATCTGAGGTTTAGAGGCATACACCCTGACCTGGACACTGAGTATAATGTTTCTTTTGAAGGAGAAGGGGTTACGGCAGTTTCAAACGGGAGCAACAGCTCGCAGTCAGGCCTGGCTACCTCATCTACCTAAAAAATAGCTCATAAAGTACATATCC
>JBCCLI010000488.1:0-4590 GCA_039026975.1 Bacteroidota bacterium
GGGGCTGGTTTTTTTGTCAATGCTAGCGGGGTAGGAAGCCTTACTTACCAGTGGCAGTTGAAGACCCCTCAGGCGAGTACCTTCTCTGATATTCCGGCAGCAACATTTGCTAGCTTGCAAGTAAACCCTACCGCAAATGATAATGGGAATGAATATAGGGTCATCATAACGGATGATAATAATACCCCTTCTGATATGTTAGATGACTGTCAGGTAACCAGTAACCTGGCCATCCTATGGGTCAGCTGTTCTGGTGCTACGATTACCCGACAGCCTCAGGACGCGACCATCATTGCTGGAGAAAGCGTGACTTTTTCTGTTGAGGCAAGTGGAGTAGGAAACTTAGGATATCTGTGGCAATGGAAAAGTCCCACGGAGGCTGAATTTCCGCTAACTTCATTCGTGGCACCCGCAACAATTACCTTATTACCTCCTGATTCTTTGAATGGGTTTCAATATAGAGCCATTGTAACAGATGATAATAATACTCCTAATGAATTCTCAGATGACTGTCTCGTATTTAGTGATGCAGCTACACTTACCATAAATGAGGATTTGCCAGAGCTATTCTGGAATAATGCACTTATCGATGAAAATGGATTTCTCATCAGAAATCTCATTCGGGGAGCTAAGCTGGATGGAAGTGGGATTGATTCTCTCACAACCTCATTTAGCCCTTTTGATATAAAGGTAGATACAGCAGGGGGAAAAATGTATTGGGTAAATACAAATGTTCCTGATGGTGTATTCTCTGCTAACCTGGATGGGAGTAATACGGTGAACCTTATCCAGGGAAATTCAGATCTTACTTCACCTTTTTCATTAGAGCTAGATTTGCTTAACGGGAAAATTTACGTCTACGCGTTTTTTTACCAGCAAGAATTTAGTTCATTGATCAGTATGAATCTGGATGGGAGCAATATACAATTAGTTCGTAGGGGACTACCTTTTTTGCCGTTTCGTTCGGGCTTTAAGCTGGATTTGCTTGCCAATAAACTGTATGCACCTGGAACTGGAGCTTTTTATGACAGCTATGATTGGGATCCCCAAACAGATACTATAACTAATCCAGTGCCCATCCCGATCTCTTTGCCTAATGATATTAGTCAAGGAGGACCATTTGATATAGACCTGGAGAATTGTCAAATTTACTTTGCTGCTACTAACAGAGTAAACGGAACCGGTAACGCCTTTATCCAAATCTATCACGCTAATTTGGATGGAAGTGGCGTACCTGAACTATTGCACTCTCTTACACCTACAGATAATATCATTCAGGACCTTTCCCTGGATTTAACCAACCAGCACCTGTATTTCTCCTTAGGGTACAATAACCTAAATATAGGTGGAACTAATCTAATAGGACAGGGAATTGACAGAATAGACCTGGATGGTAGTAACAGAACAGAAATAATTTCTCTGCCTGATCAGTTAACACTTTTTGAAGGATACTTTACCCAAATCAATGCTCCGGTAGCTAACACAGACAAGATTACCCGTATCAAGGTAGCAAAGCTCACCAGTGAAGAAGGGAACCCTTCTTACGGTTTCACAGGCGCTAACGGCCTAGGTGCCTTTACAGTAGAAGGAAACTCTTACAAAGCCTTCCCAAATCTGGCACCGGGAACCTACACCATCATGGAGGATGCCTTAGCAGCAGGGATCATCCTGGAGGGGATCACCATAGAAGGAGATCTGGATGATGGAAGTGTAATAGATCTGGCTAACAGGACCATTACTGTGGACCTGGATCAGGATGAAGACATTACTGTTACCTTTAATAATGTGGAACAACCTCTTTTCCTCAATCTTACCTCCTTTACGCTGGTAGATGCAGAAACGAATACAGAGATTAGGGAGATCAAGGATGGGGATAAACTCCTACTTGAGAATGTCCCTTCAAGCTTTACTATCATAGCTAAAGTAGAAGGTACAAGAACCACTGATAGGGTATTCATAGATCTCAATGGACCTGTAAATAACGAGCGTACAGAGCGTAGGGCCCCCTATGCAGTCTTTGGAGATAGTAGAGGAAATTATTCTGGTAGACCTCCGGTAGCAGGAATATATGGTATAACTGCCACCCCATTCTACGATGAGGGAGGCTTACAGGCCGGAACTTCCCTAACTATAAACTTTGAAATTATAGACTGTGCTAGCGGGGGTCCTTCTGTAAGTGCTGGACCTGCTAACAGGCTGGATTGTAGTAGTGGAGAGGCCATACTCATGGGAAGGGTTACAGGGGGAACGGGTATGACTACTACGAGCTGGTCAGGACCTAATGGATATAGTTCCTCTGACTTGATGCCCACAGTTAACCTTGCCGGCACCTATACCCTTACGGTAACAGACAGCCTGGGCTGTACGGACTCAGGTGAGGTACTAATAGCGCCCTGTTTGGCATCCTGTGATCCACAGGTAGTACGCTTTACACTAGTAGATGCTAAGTCTGATACTGAGATAAGAGAACTGGTAGATAATGCTGTCATAGATCTTGGTCAGGATGGGAGAGATTTGGGTATCATCGCGGAGGTCTCATGTGAAAGTGAAGTAAGGAGTGTGAAGCTTGAGCTTTTAGGCACCCAGGTGAGAACAAGAACAGAAAACAAAGCTCCATTCTCGCTAACGGGAGACATTAATGGAGACTACCGCGATCAGGAGTTCATCCCCGGTACCTACACCCTCAAGGCTACGCCTTTCACAGAGAGAAACGCACAAGGGAGTGCAGGGATAGAGCTTATGATCAACTTCACAGTGATCAATGGAACTCCCGCTCAACAGACACAGTTTGGAGATCCTTCCTTGAATCCTGGGTATGAGCTGTCAGTTTATCCTGTACCCACAGACCAGGAACTGATCATAGACATGAAGTTCTTCGAGCAAGGGGTGTATGAAGCGGAACTCTTTGATGTAGCAGGTAGAACCATCCTGAGTCAGACACTAATATATGAGGAAGGAATAGGAAAACGCTTCAGCCTGGACACGCAGTCCTTAGTAGTAGGTGTCTACATGCTACGCATAGCAGGACAGAGGTACCAGGAATGGAAGAAGGTATCCATCAGAAGATAAAACGCACATGGTAAACATATTCAAGTCGGATCTGAAAGGGTCCGGCTTTTTTAATTTTCAGAAGCTTCAAAATAAGCAAATGTAGGCTGTGGTTGGGCTAAGTAAAATTATACAATGTTTGGATTATACATTTATTGACCATTCGGGAGATCATAGAAACAGTTCAGGTAAAGAAAGTCTGTTATATAAGTTTATTGAATATTTTAATGATTGGAATAAGTTAATTCCGGCAGTTCTTCATGGGAGAGAAGATATTCATACTGATGAATCAGTATATATACCAGGACCCCCAGTTTTATTTAGGCGTGGAAAGGACATAGCCCTATTTCCTATGTGCACACGAAACAGCCACCTAATAAGCCTTAAGCAGCCCAACAAAGATGTTAGATTTTTACGCCAAAATGTTTACAATTCCTAGCAAGAGAGACCCCCTTTATGCTCGCAAGCGAGAACTAACTCTCTCCTACAGATGGAAATTTTACCTTTCATGTATCTATCTGCCCCTGACTATGCTGGGAACTGCCCTGGCAGAGCCAATCCTACCATTTAACTGTTCAGGACCCACTATCACTCAACAACCTCAAAGTGTCAGCATCGTAGAGGGTTCTCCTGCCTCTTTCACAGTAGTAGCCAACGGGATAGGAACCCTTAGCTATCAGTGGCAGCTTAAAACCAACGGAGCAAGCAGCTTTTTTGACATATCTGTTACCTCTGAGACCTTATCTTTTTCTTCCCCAGGTTTGCCGTCTGACGGCAACCAGTACAGAGTAATCATTACTGATGATAATGGAACACCAGGTGATCCCTCAGATGATTGTGAAGTTACCAGTGATGCGGCTACCCTTAATGTAAGGTTACCCATAGCCATCACAGAGTTTATGAATAATTCTCTAGGAGCTGATAGAGAATTTGTGGAACTAAGAAATTATGGAACATCCTCAGTAGAGTTAGCTGGCTGGACACTGTCAGATGAAGATGGTGATGATGTTACCCTTCCTTCCTACACCTTAGCGCCAGATGGTATTATTCTCGTTGTTTTATCCAGATTTGGCGAGAGTGTGGCTGATGCCAAGGCGGATTTTGAAAGGGAATGGTTTGGAGGAGCACCACAGGAGAACATCCTGGTGGTTGCTGCTTTCGTTCTGGGGAATTCAGGAGATGAAATCATTTTAAAAGATGGAAATGGAGACATCTCCTGGAGTTTAGCCTACGGAGATGATGAAACAGAGGGTCGTGCTACTTTCCTAACCAGCACTGACTATTTGAATATTCCCAATGTATATGGTTCAAAATCCTCCCCTGGTGTCAATAGAAGTGGGAATGATCTGGGCCTAATGAACTTCTTAGGCTATGAGTCAAATGATAATACTACTGATCCTGATGCGATTACTTCTGCAGACGGGAATGTAGGTTCTCCCCAGGGAGAGGCAACAGCCCGACAGGCTTTTGTAGCCATCACAGAGTTTATGAATAATTCTTTAGGAGCTGATAGAGAATTTGTGGAACTAAGAAATTATGGAA
>JBCCLI010000489.1:0-4575 GCA_039026975.1 Bacteroidota bacterium
ACCAGGTTTGGGCTGTAAAGAAGATTTTGGGGTATGCTTATTCACTTTTTCCTCTCAAGAGAACAAAAAGCCCAGCTACGCAGAATGTATTATCTACGCTATTCTTTCAGGTGTAATATCTTCCAGCTATTAATACAAATTAGACATTGGAGAAGGTCTACTACCCCGTAACATCTCCACGTATTACTGCCCCTCCTTTCTGGAATTACTCACAAAGGCCACATGCTTACTGTCGGGGGACCAGGAAGGCACATTGATGGTTCCTTGTCCACCATGTAGATAGGCTATGGTTCGTGGGGCTCCTCCGTATAATGGCATCAGTCTTAAGCTCACTCGCTTATAAAAGGGATGAGCATTCAGTGGGATATCAGCTGGATAGGCCAGATACACCATCCACTTCCCATCAGGAGAAATATGTGGAAACCAGTTATTGGTTTCTTCAAAGGTGAGCTGCTCCCGTTTTGAGCCATCCGGCCTCATACGCCAGATTTGCATGCTACCTGAATGACTCCCATTGTAATAGATATATTCTCCCGCAGGATCATACTCACATCCATCTACATGCTCACCTTCGGATATATCAGTCAGTTGTTCCTCCTCTCCTCCATGGATAGACTTTCGGAAAATGTTATATCGCTCGTCCCCCTCTCTTTTAGCTACATAAATGACAGATTCATTATCCGGACTCCATCCATGCCAGTAGGAGGGCGTATGTTCCGTAACTAATTTAGGCTCTCCTCCTTCTAAGGGCAATACATAAACGGTAGATCCCCCGGAAGGCATATTCTCCCTATGATGACTAATAGCCAACAGCTTCCCATCAAATGAGATCCCGTGGTCATTGTTATTTCTATCTGCCAACCCTGTGTCTAGCTGTTGAGGCTCACCTCCGTCCAGAGAGATAGTATAAATATGGCCATCTTGATTATATAGCAGCTTCTCACCATCCGGCATCCAGTTGGGCGCTTCCAGCTTTCCTCCATGCTCATGGATGATCTTCCTTTCTCCGGTAAATACATTGATAGTTTCCAGTCGAGAATCCAGAAAGCCATCCTCATAGGCATCATAGCCCTTTTGTACCGGTTGGTCTATGCGGACGTTCCAGGCTTTAGCTTTGACGGTATGTTTATCTTCCAGAGAATAGATAAACAAGCCAGCTAATACCTCTTTCGCTAACTCACTAATTTCGTAGGTATATAATTCTTTTAGGGGTTCTCCTACTCCTGCAGCTCTGTAAATCATGAGATCTCCCTTACGTTCCAGCTGAATGGTCTGATATTTTCTTTCAGGTGCCTGCATTGCCTCCACATAGGCAGGCTCCATTACCGCAAAGCCCGATTGGTTCAAAGAGTCTATAAAAGTACGAATGATATATGAAGAGTTTTCATCCACAGAGGACCTAATCATGAGACCCAGGCTGGCTTTTTCTGGGGCCTTTCCTTCCCATGACAAATTAGCAGTAAACAGAAAGTTGCCAGAGACTTTTCTGTGGACAAAGTGCTCTCCATACTCTGGAGAAATAGGACTTTCTAAATGATAAACCTGCTCCTTGGTATCATAGTTAGATATCCCGCCTTGCTCATAAGCACCTATATCAGCCTTTTCAGATAAATAGTCTGAGGGGAGTGATTGAGCTGAGGCCATGGCAATTCCAATAAAAAGTAGTGTTAGCAATCCAGTTTTAAGCATCGGCTGAGGACTTTAAGAAGTATACCTATATGCTAAGACACCTGTTTCTCCTTTATATACTCATCCACCATTCTATCAAGAATAAACATGGGTATGGCACCTTGTGAAAGTAGAAGGTCATGGAATTCTCTCAGGTTGAAGTCTTCTCCCAATTCTGCTTCCGCTTTCTCACGTAAACGTACAATGGTCAGTTCACCCATTTTATAGGATAGTGCCTGACCGGGCCAGCCTATGTAACGGTCTATTTCAGTGTTGATCTCATGAATAGAGAGGGCCGTTCTGGAACCCATATATTCTACTGCCTGATCCCTTGTCCACCCTTTGGTGTGTAGGCCCACATCCACCACCAACCTACATGCACGCCACATCTCATAGGTAAGCCTACCAAAGTCTTCATACAGGGTTTCATAAATGCCCATCTCCTTACCCAGTTTCTCTGTGTACAAGGCCCAGCCTTCTCCATAGCTGTTTATATAAGTTCTGCTCCTGAACTCAGGCATTTCCTTTAATTCTTCTGCTATGGCATGCTGGAAGTGATGCCCAGGTACTGCTTCATGAAGGGTTAGGGCTGGCAAGGTGTATAATGTTCTGCTCGGCAGGTTATAGGTGTTTACCCAATAGGTGCCGGACCTGTGATTATCCAGTGAGCCTGATACATAGCGACCTGCAGTGTAATTAGGTGCTATGGCATCTGGTACTGGCTGTACCCCATAAGAGTTTCTGGGAAGCTTCCCGAAGTACTTAGGCAGGGTACCATCTATCTTTTTGGCTATATAGGAGGCTTTCTCCAGTAACCTTCTCGCATTTTTTACATAAAACTGATCATCTGTCCGAAGAAATTGAAGAAAGTCAGCATAGGACCCTTCAAATCCCAGACTATCAATAATCTCAGTCATTTCTCCCATGATGCGGGCTACCTCCTGCTCTCCTATGGCGAATACCTCCTCACTGGAATAAGGAAGGGTGGTGAAGTACTGTACCCTTTGCTCATAATAGTCCTTGCCATTAGGATACTCTATGGCCCCAAAGGTTTCCCTGGCGGCAGGAATATATTCTTCTTCCATGAAGGTCTTGATTTTTTGGTAGGTAGGTTGGAGCTCCGTAGAAATGGCTTCTACTCCCTTTAGCTGTAATTCCTGCTGCTTCTCTGGAGAAATACCATCAGGTATCTTGAGAAAAGGAGCAAAAAATGGACTTTCTTCCGGCTTAGCTTGGATGTATGTATCTATCATGCCCGGATGAGATTTCAAAATATTTCTGGGAGGTACCATGCCCCTCTCCATCCCGGTCTTCATCAAGGTCATATACTGATCTGCATATTCCGAGAAGGCAGACAGGCGGCTTAGGTAATTCTCATAGTCCTCCTCCGTTTCAAAGGGCATATTTCTGGGTACAAAGGCAAAACCTGTATAAAAGCCTCCCTCTGCATTCACTGGCACTAGATAAGCCTGATACTTCACACCAGCTATCCTGTCCTTTAAGAGGTACTGGAACATTTCATAGTTCACCTTATCTGTTTCTGATAAACGGGAAGCATCTATCTCTTCCAGCGCAGCCAGTTGCTTTTCCCAAAAGGCTCCGTCTTCTTGAATTTTTTCCTCACTGACCTCAGGAAGAAGATGGTTATACTCTTTCATCCCCAGAGAAGTGGCGAACATGGGGTTTTGGGCTATACGGTATTCCCAGGAAGAATCCAGAACACTCTGGAGGGCCTTACTCCCATTATCAGAGGGTGTACAGGCAGCCAATACAATCAGGCTTAGTAGTAAGTAGCTATATCTCATAGTGCTTGGGTTGATATAGCATGATAACAAGACCTGAAATGAAACGCTAATTTCTCATCTTCAAAATCCGCCCTTACTCCGTATCGACGAAACCCCTCCCTTTTGGGTAAATTGGTAATAAGCTTACCTAGATCACTCTCTTTCTCATATCACCCGAACAAACTTTTATGAAGGCTACTAATTTGATACATGCTTTAGGGATTACCCTTATGGGCATACTGATGTTTTCCTGCCAGACTGAAAAACAACCTCTGGTCATGGGATCCCTTTTCTCTGACCATATGGTTCTCCAACAACAGGATGAGGTTGCCTTTTGGGGAACTGCTACTCCTAATACTGAGGTAAGCATTTCAGGCAGCTGGGGCAAAACAGCTACTGCTAAAGTGAGTCCAACTGGAGAATGGAAAACCCAGTTGGAAACACCTGAGGCAGGAGGCCCTTTTTCTGTAGCTATAAATGCTACCGATACCAGTATCACTCTTTCTGATGTACTGGTAGGAGAAGTATGGGTAGCGTCAGGGCAGTCAAATATGGAGATGCCCCTACAGGGCTTTCTCCCAAATGAACCCATAGATAATTACCAGCAAGAAGTAGCTAATGCGGACTACCCCAGCATTAGGTTCTTTGATGTGGCCAGATCCATTTCTTATTCTCCCAAATCTGATTATGCAGGAGAATGGAAGGTAACCTCTCCTGAGAATGCCCATCTCTTTACCGCTACGGGATATTTTTTCGCCAGAAAGCTCTACCAAGAATTAGGAGTGCCCATAGGCATTATAGGTAGCAACTGGGGAGGCACACCCGCCGAAGCATGGACCAGTAAGGAGAAACTTCAGGAAATAGGAGAATTTGAGGAGGAACTAAGTGTACTGAATCCAGAAACTATCGAGGCCATAGAAAGCTGGTTTGATCAGTTCCCTAAAATTCCGGCCGTAAACACAGAAGAAGAGTGGCTGACTCTCAGCCTGAATGATGATGACTACAGAGAAGCTGGCTTTGATGATAGCGGCTGGCCTATGACAGATTTACCAGCTATGATAGAAGATCTGGACTGCCTGGGGCCAGATGGTGCCGTATGGTTTAGAAAAAGCTTTACTGTAGA
>JBCCLI010000490.1:0-4557 GCA_039026975.1 Bacteroidota bacterium
CAGAAATCCACTTTCGTTTACAAACAAGTAGGTGAGGTAAATATAGAAGCCATACTTTATCAACTCAGAAAATCCGAAAATCCGACTCCCGTCATCATATGGATTCATCCTGGTGCCTTACTGTTTGGGAGCAAAGACAATCTGCCTGAAGAACAAATGAAGTTCTACCTATCAAAAGGTTTTTCTGTTGTTAGTATTGACCATAGGCTAGCTCCCGCCGCTTCTGTCAAAGAGATCCTTACAGATGTCATTGATGCGGTTACATGGATCAGGACTGAAGGAGAGGACTTATTAAAGGTAGATCCCGAGAGAATATATATGATAGGGCATTCTGCTGGCGCTTATCTGGCGCTTTTGGCCGCAAATACCATGGAAGAACCTCCACAAGCTGTCATATCCTTCTATGGGTATGGGGATATACTTGATGATTGGGCACATACCCCAGATGCGCACTATTCTCAAATGGAAACCGTCAATGCGGAAGAGGTTGAAAGTAGCCTTGATACATCCACCAGAACCTCTGCTTCAGTGGAGGAACGATTCTCCTACTATATTTATACCAGACAAAATGGCCTCTGGGCTAGCACCGTGAGCCAATTGAACAGGAAAGAGCACACTAATGAATTAACCTCCCTAAGTCCTTCCCTGGACATGAGAAAAAACTTTCCTCCTACCCTCTTGATACATGGGGACAAGGATACTGATGTTCCCTTTTCGGAATCCCAGAAATTACTCAAAACACTCAGTCAGAATAAGACACCCCATCAGCTTATAGAAATGAAAGGCTACGGGCATGTATTCGATATTTTTGAAGGGGGACTGGCAAATGTAGAAATCGCCGAGGTCTTCGATCAAATTGATACCTTTCTCAATATGTATCCCTAAGTCAGCTTAGTTCCTTAATTCCTTAAGGTTCTCCTCTTAAATTTCCTCAAAACTAAACAAAGCTATCTTTTTGTTTAAGAAGATTATCAATTATTTGAGTAGTTTACTTTCTTTGGGAGTCTTGATCCCGAATTATCTATTCTAATGCCAATCTTATGAAAGTCACAGCAGAACATAATGAGAAAGTAGCCAAGTTGGTATTTGGGTCTATCTACCCTCACTACGTGAATAAGGTGGAGAAAAAAGGGAGAACCAAGGAAGAACTTCATGAGGTTCTAGAATGGTTGACCGGATTTAATGAAGCCAAAATTCAGCAGCTCATAGAAGAAAGGGTGACCTTATCACAATTCTTCCAACAAGCTAATATCCATCCAAATGCTCCCCTTATCAAAGGCGTTATCTGTGGATACCGCATTGAAGAAATAGACAATGACACCACCCGAAAAGCCCGTTATATGGACAAGCTGGTAGATGAACTCGCCAAAGGCCGCAAGATGGAGAAGATTTTACGAGTGGAGAAGATAGCTAAGAAGTAACTTCTGGTTACGATTCTTATGTAGAAGAGATAAAGCGTAAACAGAATAAGAGTAACGTCCAGGGTCGTTGAGGCTCTCGAAACGGCAAAGCTTAATGGAATAAGTTATTCCTTCGAGACCCTCAGGGATCTTTCCTCTCAGAACGCAATTGTCTTATTTTGGTCAGTCAAAGTATCCTACTTGTTTCAACACCTATGAACACACACGGACAAACCTCAAAAGAATACCTCAACTACCTCCAACTCATTCATGCTGCCTTGATCATAGGGCAATTGCTTTTTGCAGGCGTAGCCATTTTCCTTATCTCCCAAGGAGGCCCCCTCTCTGAGGATCTAACTGACATCTTTCAACTGCTAGCTCCGATATTAGTACTTGGTGGAATTGCAGGAAGTATCTTCCTTCCTAAAACCCTATTGGCATCTGCTAAGGAAAGTTCTGATCTCTCAGGAAAGCTCCAAACCTATAGAAGTACCTCTATTATCAAGTTTGCCATATTAGAAGCGCCCAGTCTGGTGAGCTTAGTCGCCTTCCTACTTACGGGTAATTCCTTTTTTCTAGGATTAGCAGCTATCATAGTAGCAGTATTCTTCATGAATAGACCTACCACTTCTACTATCATCAATGAGTTAGAATTAAACCAGGAGGAGGCGAGGATAATAGAGGATGAGGCCGCAGTGGTTACCTAGGAATAGAATTCCGAGCTATTATTTGGAGGTAACCTGGAAGAAACAGAAGAATGAAAGAAATACCTTTTGTTTGATACCCTGCTCAGCTTGAAAACAGGTATTTCCTGCAAGCTCACTTCTTTCTTCTTATCTTTAGAAAAGTTATGTGTGTACAGCATTCAAGCTAATCTTCTACCCAAAATCAAGCTGCATGAAACCTTCTCTATTCATTTTTCTCATTTCCTTTTTCGGGATACTACCCTTAGAGGCCCAAGAGTTAAGCAACCCCTCTTTTGAGGAAATCATTTCCCTGGAATCCGTATCTAATGCCATCATTTCTCCAGATGGGAAGCATGTACTCTTTACCAAACAACAGGTAGACTGGAAGAATAACCGATACGACAGGGAAATATGGCTAGCCAAAGAGGGAGAAGAACCCTTCCAACTCACCAATACCCTGGAAGGAAACAGCAGTAGCCCCAAGTGGTCTCCCGACGGCAATTGGATCTCCTTCCTATCCAAACGGGATGAGAAAACCCAACTATATGTCATCAGAGCAGCAGGAGGGGAAGCCATCCAACTGACCCATACAGCCTCTAATATCCGTGGGTATGAATGGTCTCCCAGAGGTAAAACCATTGCCTTTCTACAAGCTGAGGACAAGTCCAAGGAGGAGAAGAAACGCAAAGAAAAGTATGGAGGATTCTCCGTAGATGATGCGGAATACCAACTGACCCAATTATGGTCTGTAGCCTTTGCCCCTTCAAGCTTGAATCGTATGCTCTTACCGGCTCAGCAAAAAGACTCAACTCTCAAAGCCTCAATGGCTGCCAAGCTCCTCATAGACAGCGTAGATTTTACCATCAGTTCCTTCGAGTGGTCTCCTGATGGAAAGAAAATAGCGATCCAGCATCAGCCTGATCCTTTAATTAATACCTTCTTCAAAGCAGATATCTCCATCTACGACTTGGCATCTGACAGTCTTAGACCGCTAATAGCTAATCCCAGCTATGATGGATTGGTGGGCTGGTCTCCTGATGGGAAGTCTATTCTCTATCAATCAAGCCTCACAGACAGTACCTCTAACTACTACCTCAACGGAAAGCTGTTTCGCATCAAACTAGACGGAACTGGAAACAAGCAGTTAGCAAAAGACTTTGATGAGAATGTGTATGGAATAGTGTGGAATGATAATGGCATTTTTGCTCAGGGCTGGCAGAAGACCAAGAGGTACCTACTTAGGATAGATCCTGTTAAAGGCAGTACCAAGATCATAGGGAAAACCCCGGAGAGACTTAGGGGATTCAGCATGTCCACTGACGGGAAACAAATAGCTTTCTCTGGGGTAAATGATGATGATTTACCAGAAATATATAAGGCTAGCTACCCTTTCAATGAGCCTGAAGCTCTGACATCCTCTTCTAAGCAGATAGAGAAGTGGTCGGTGGCCCAAAGTGAGATGATCTCCTGGAAGAGTAAGGATGGAGCCACCATTGAAGGTGTGCTCCACAAACCCATGGACTATGACCCCAAGAAGAAGTATCCCCTACTCGTTATCATCCACGGTGGGCCTACAGGGATTTCCACGCCTGAGCCTACCCCTTCCTACGTATATCCCATGGTCCAGTGGTTGAATAAGGGCGCTTTAATTCTTAGGCCCAACTACAGAGGATCAGCAGGATATGGCGAAGCTTTTAGGTCCCTAAACGTGAGAAACCTGGGTGTGGGTGATGCATGGGACGTGCTTTCAGGCGTGGAGCACCTCATAGACAAGGGCATGGTAGATGCTGACAAGATGGGCTGTATGGGCTGGAGCCAGGGAGGCTATATTTCTGCCTTCCTCACCACCAACTCTGACAAGTTTCAGGCAGTGTCCGTAGGAGCAGGTATCTCTAACTGGGTTACCTACTATGTAAACACAGACATTCACCCTTTTACTAGGCAGTACTTGAAAGCTACCCCTTGGTCTGACATGGACATTTACCTGAAGACCTCGCCCATGACAGCTATCTCAAAAGCCGCTACCCCTACCCTCATTCAGCATGGAGAATTTGACAGAAGAGTGCCTATAGCCAATGCCTATGAGCTACACCAGGGCTTGCAGGATGTAGGCGTACCCTCAAAACTTATCGTTTACAAAGGATTTGGCCACGGCATCAGCAAACCCAAAGAAAGGCTAGCCGCCACCTGGCATAACTGGCAATGGTTTGCCAAGTACATCTGGGGAGAAGAGGTGGAACTGCCGGGGGAGTAGGTTATCCGTAGTATGTTAAGAAGGCATCTAACAGATTTTTTCAGTCGATACAATTGACCTCAGGCGCATATTAAACTGGTAGTACTATAATTTTCTGGTTATTATCCATGAAATGAAGTATTTAATTATCCTTGTCTTAGGATGAGCTGTTAGGTTCAGATCATGATCTGAACCGACAATCTTTGATGCAAGGAAATGGCTTACAGCAAGAAAAATG
>JBCCLI010000491.1:0-4552 GCA_039026975.1 Bacteroidota bacterium
CCTGGCGCTATATCTCTGATATAATTCCTTAAGAATATCCCAAATCTTAAGAAAAGTATCCTGAATGCCAGTACCCTCAGCCTGTTCCTGGTGGATGGATGACCAGAATAAGTTGACGTATCTTTTGATCACTTCTGGCTCCTGGAACATCTCTTCTATCTCACGGAGATCCTTTACATTAGTAAATAGTTGGTCAGCATCCACCATGTATTTATCTACCTCATCAAAATCTTTTAGGAGTAGTTCTCCCCAGGCGTAGAACTGTTCAAAGCTCTCATGCCATTCAGGATTCTGATTCTTCATCAGCTCATAGTAAGCCTGATATAGCTCAAAGACTAGTCTCAACGGCTCGGGAAATTGTCTATCTGAAGTAGATCTTATGAAGTCCTGAATAGAGGAGATCGTAGGCAGCCAGATAACTTGCTGGTAGGTTTTTCTAAAGGCCTCCTTCAGAAAGACTTCTGACCGTCTATTAGGGACAATGATGGCTAATTCTCCTAGAGAAGTCCCATGCAGGGCATGAATATCTTCTACCACTATTTCCAGGAAAGACTTCTGCATGAGTTGAGAATTTGCCCTTCAAATTACATAGGATTTGGGATATTCACGCCTTTCTGTGGGAAGTACACGAAAAATAAGTAGGGATACACGTATCCAGCTTTGGATGCAGCATTTAGGAGAATAATTCCGATCTTTTAATAGAGGATACATAACCAAACCTAATGAGACAATATGTACTATTTGTACTTGCCCTATGGATGATAGTGGGATGTCATGTGCCTTATGCTATTATCCGCCAACAGCCTGTGCAGGAAGATCCCGTCTGGTATCAGGGGAAAGCCTTTGTATCAGACCAAAATGAGCAGGTTCAACTGGTAATAGCCTTTGAACAGCAGTGGGACAGGCTTCTCATTTATGAATTAGAAATTAAGAATAAAGGATCCGAGCCCATACTAGTAAGGCCAGAGCAAATATACAGTATGATGAGCCCTGGGCCTGATGTCATGACAGATGAAATTATTCATGCTGTCAATCCGGAGGCAAAACTTGTAACGCTGGATGGAGCTCTTTCCAGGGAAAGGGCCTATATAGCTAACAGTAGGACGGCTTCTCTAATAGGTACCCTGGCTAATACTGTGGGTACTGTAGCAGCAGATACACCTGAAGAAGCGGAATACTATGTGGATGAACAGTTAGAACTAGATGCCCGAGACGCCAATGATGAACAGGAATTTTTAAATAATAAGGCTAATCTTAATGATCAGAAAGAGGTTTGGCTGTATGAGATGCTAAGGAAGACTACCGTACATCCGGGAGAAAGTGTAAGAGGAAGAATAGCATTCCCTTCCCGAAAGGTGTCTGCCTATAGTATTCTCCACTTCCCGTATGGAGAACAACCCATCACCATTCCCTTTATCCAGCTTATTCAAACCCCCTAGCTTATGAAGCAAGTTGTACAATTGCTGATTCCCTTGCTGATAGTATGTGTCTCTTGTTCGCCTAAATATCAGGTGTTCACACAGAGAGCTATCAATGCCCCTGAAGCAGCAGAAGAGGGGGATGCAGTAGCAGTAGAGAATAAGCAGGTGTTTCTGAGAGTTACATCAGAGAAATCTGTAGAAGACCTTATGGCTTATGAGGTATATGTGAAAAACATAGGGGATACAGATGTCTTTATAGATCCTACCTCTTTTTATGTATTGCCACTTCATTTGAATGGAGAAAAAGTAGCTTTTGATGAGGAGCTATTTCATTCGAATGCCTATGCGCCTGAAAAACATATGGAGGTGCTGGAAGGTAGAATGAAAAAGTTCAGGACAAGATTTACTGGGTATCAGATCTTTTCTTTCCTCCTTAAATCAGCAACACTTGCCGCTATGGGTACAGCAGAAAGCCAAAGTGCCTGGAACTGGCTGAATGTGGCCCTGACCGTAGAGGAAGGCGTAGATGCAGGAGTGTGGACGGTGCACAGAGATAATATGAATCAGCTATATGATCAGGCAGATGAATGGGAATCTGTAGCCCTGCAAAGACATACCCTTCCACCAGGAGAAGAAAGTTGGGGTATAGTTTTATTTCAGATCCAGCCGGCTGCTGGTATCAATAGGCTTATATTTCCATTAGGAGACAAGGGGCTAGCAGTAGACTTCCGCCAACAGATGCATATGAAGTAGGCTAAGGAGATAAGCTCTTACATCATTTGACCCCAGGTGGTTTGAGTTTAGGCTTAGAGAATGGAGAAAAATAAGATCAGTAGATTGAGGAAGATCATTTTCCATGTCCCGGCCTACCTACTCGTAATTCCTTACAAGCTCACTGGGATGATTGAGGTTAGGATACTCACGTATGCTTACTTGCTAGATAGGTTCAAAGTCTTTCACACAGCGGAAGCCGATGTCTGCTTGACCATTAAGGGGATCACCGTAGCCCCTGTAGGCAGGACTAAGAGTTTGGGGACCTTCCAGCCAGGAACCGCCACGTATTACTCGGTGTGTGCCAGTTTGGGGACCTTTAGGATTAATTCGTGCCAGGTGTGTTTTTCCTTCACGCATGAGCATATATTCGGGTTGGTAAAAGTCTGCACACCACTCCCAGACATTGCCACTCATATCATACAGTCCTAGTGGATTAGCTTCTTTTCTCCCTACTTGATGGGTACTGAATGCAGCATTTTCTCTGTACCAAGCTACTTCATCTGCTTGATTAGAGCCAGCATAGGTAAAGGATTTTTTTCCAAGTATACCTCCTCTGGCAGCATACTCCCACTCGGCCTCAGTAGGGAGGCGCTTATCAGCCCATCTAGCGTAGGCTATAGCTCCCTCCCACGAAACACATACCGCAGGATCATCTGAAAAGAAGGGGTCTACCACATAAGTATCTCCTATGACCTTAATTCTGCAATGTTCATTGTTGACATGTAACCAGTCTGTCAAGTAATCGGGTTTATCGGGTGTATCGTTTAAAAAAGCACAAAATTCCAGGTTGGTAACTTCATACTTATCTATGTAAAAACTCTTTACTCGAACTCGGTGAGGGGTATATCCGTTGTTGGTAGTCTTGCTATCCCCCATGATATAATCTCCTCCACCTACAAAGACGTACTGTTGTAGGTTAATGTCATTGAGGGAAGCAGCCTTCCAGGCGCTTACATCTAATGGACTTTTACGGATGGGGGTATTTTTTGGATCTTCAGGCACCAAGGGTTGGCTGCGGTAGAGGGCAGCTGAGGAGGTAGTTTCCTCATCCAGGGATCTGTAGGTATTCTGACCAGAGTCGGTGCAGGAATTTACCATTAAGAGGACCGAAATCCATACAGCCATAGGGATGGCGGTAGTATAGAGCAAAGATTTTTTCATTTGCGTGTAAGTGCTTACTTCAAGTCTCCGTACTAAAAAATACTAAATTTTTGGGTAATGGTTTGTAAGTAGGTTCCTTTTCTGTCTTATAAATAAAATTACGTACAGAAATTACGTAAAGGCGCTAACACTTGTATGAATGGATATTTTTTATGTTTGATTATCTTTTCACTCTGTATGTTTGGTTACGGTTGATGAACCAGGGGGTGAATTAATTCTATGAGAAATAGAATAATCTTAGTTTAGGAGTAATTAGGAGGTAATTATTTTTCGAATAAACGTTCAATTAATAAATCGGATTAGCACAGCTGTTCTATCCCTATCAGGCCACAAATACACAGATCATTTGATTTCAATCTGTATATCTATGGCTGTATTACCGTATTCTTATTCTATCTTTATCCTGATCCCTGCAGTATGGCTACTGAATTCAGGTGCATACATACATTGGATGGTAGTGAGCCCATTAGAGAAATCACCAGAAAGGGTAGCCCTAAGGTCATATTCAAAGACATGGGTTCCTTTAGGGAGATACTCAAAGAAGAAATGAGTAGCGGCATCTTTGGTACTCTGATACCATCCTAGTCCACTTTTCCAGTTGTATTTGGAAAGTACGTCTACTGGTTCCAGGCCTGCCGCTCGCATATCCTTCATGTGCACGTACTCCATGGCTCTATCCACCCTAATCACAATTCTGGCCCTAAGCCTATCTCCAGGCTTTAGGGCTTGTTGGTCGATTTTCTCTAAAATCTGACCTTGATCAGTTTCTTTCACCAGCATTATCTCTTTCTCTACCTTCAATGGTGTTTCTGCAAAGGTGATTTTATCCAGGTCTTCCATATACTGCCAGTAGAGGCCTCCCCAGGCAATCCCGTCCCCTACTTTTTGTAGGGTAACTTTCCCCATCTCGGGACTAACTTCTCCGCTATCCCAGTTTATCTTACTGTAGCCCGTTCCTACTTCAGGCTGTAAACCAGCAGTCTTGGCAAGGTCTATCTGTTCATTTCCCACCGTTACTTTCAGACTAGAAGAATTATCCAACCAGTTAGTCCCATTCATGAGGAGGGCATTACAAGCAGCTACGGTAGCGCGTGTAGTTTTCCAGTCATTGGTTTGCTTATTCTTCAACAGCCAGATCTTCATCTCCTCTACTTCCTTCAGGTGCTTATCGGTTTCTCCAAATGCTTCTATCAATA
>JBCCLI010000492.1:0-4533 GCA_039026975.1 Bacteroidota bacterium
ACCAGCGCAGTAGGACGCTTACAGACAAAGAGCTCTATGATCTGGCCTTGGCCAAGTATGGATTGGCAGGGCTTTATATGGCTAAAGAGGATAAGGATAGAGTGGCTACCCTGCTGGATGAAACAGAGGTGATAGCAGAAAAACTCCTTAAGAGCAGGCAGTTTTCCGTTCATGCTAAGGCCTTAATGGGAGGCTTATATGGCCTGAAAATAGGCTTGAGCCCTGCCAAAGCTATATTTCTTGGCCCTAAGAGTCTGAGTTATTTGAAAGAAGCCTTAGAAGAAGGACCCATGGTGCCCGCGGCCTGGGTAGAGATGGGAAATGCCAAATATCACTCACCTGCCTTATTTGGGGGTAGTAATGATGAAGCCATCAACTGTTTCCAGCAAGCTGTCAAATTATATGACCAGAAGATGACTGAAAAGCAATACTGCTGGATGTATCTCCACAGCCTTTCATGGCTGGGGCAGGCTTACGAGCGGGATAATGATATTCCTAAGGCCAGGGCTACCTACCAAAAAGCACTGCGAGCTGCTCCCGGCTTTAGATGGATCAGGGATGAGTTGATCTTGAATTTGAATTGAGAGAACCGCCGAGGGCAGAGTTTCAGAATAGGTCTTCCTAGAAACGCTTCCCGATTCCTATTCTTCCATATAGTATAAGTGGCTTTTGACTTAAGCCAGCTTCTGTTTCATATGCCCATTTTCCTAGACTTTTTTGTATACCTATCTGTGTGAGGATCATCCAGTCAGCTGCTATCTCTATTCCACTTTCATATTCAGCTTGTAAGCCTAAGATGATTCCAACCTCTTCTGCTTCCCTTTTTCCAATGTTAACCATGCCTTCTTCTTCAATTATGGTGTAACCCTGGCTATTTCGATACAACTGAAATTGAGGACCCGCTCTCAATGTTTGGGTCCATTTTGGGGTTGTTAGTTGATAGCCAATAAGTAGGGGAATGGCTATCCTGAAATGAGAATTATACTGCCTGGCTAAGATGCGTCTTGTGCCTGGGATAGTGTCAGTAAAGATGATGCTGGTATCTCTACGGGTTCTGTTAATGAGAATGGTATCTGGTGTATTGGGCCTGAAAAGATTGACCTGGAAGCTTTCATCCAACTTGAACAAATACCTAAGCCTCTGTATTTCTACCCCTGTACTTAGGCTTAGGCGGGATTTTAATACCCTACTCATTCTGAGAGCAGCAGACCAACCTATTAATTCTTCTTCAAATGAAGCAGGGTCTTGCTCAGGCGAGCTAAGCACATAGTTGGGCTGAAAGATAGTAGCCCCTCCACTAAGATGTAGAGACCAGTACTGGGTATTTGAGAGATCAATGGATGTATGCCATGGCTTTACAGGGATGATGTTCCCTGTAGGAGCTAAAAGGAAAGGCGCTTCTACGGAAAGAGGTTGTAAAGTAGGAATGAAGTTGGTGGTTTCCACAGGGGATGAAGGAGAAATAGAGGCTGATTTTTCACCCACTCTGTTATCCGGTAATAAGGTAAGAAGAACAGGTGGGGAGGATAAAGGAGAGGAGCCTAAGGAGATATTTTCCTCAGTAGCTTCATCTTCTACGGGTTGATCTTTAGATGATTCTACCGTAGAGGGTAGCGATAAAGAAGAGGAATGCTCATTTACTTCAGGCGTATTAGCCTTCTCCTGTGAAGAGCGTTTGGAAGTTAGTAGATAAACAGATCCTAGCCCCACAAATCCCATTAAGAGGAGGCAAAGAAATAGCCAAAAGGGTCTACGTTTCTTGCTGTTAGGGTTGGGTAGTGCAGCTTGTATAGCCTCAGCATTCTCCTCCCATGATAGCCATGAAGGAATCTCCTTAGGGTGATAGTCCTGCAGCCCTTCTTTGAATATGTCAAATGGATCTTTGCTCATGTCTTCATGCTTAGCAATTTTTCTTGTAATAGCTTTTTTGCTCTTGATAGCTGAGACCTGGAGCTGCTTTCACTTATGTTAAGTAGCTGCCCGATTTCTTTATGAGAATACCCATCTACCACTGACAGATTGAAAACAGTCCTATAGCCGTCTGGTAAGAAGCTGATGAGTTGGAGCAGATATTCAGCGTCATACTTTTCATTCACACTTGGCAGGTAAGAGGTACTTTCAGGAAGGGAAGCACGATCTACCCATTCTAGGCCCTTTTTCCGTTGGTAGTTCAGAATTTTATGAATAGCAATGGATTTTATCCAATACTTGATGTCCCCCTTATCAGGATCAAATTTGGAGAGGCTGCTGAAGATTTCTATGTATATCTCCTGCATGAGGTCTTTGATCTCTTGCTCTTTGATGGAAAACCGTCTGCAGATTCCATACAAGTATCCCAGAAAATGCGCATATAACACTTTCTGGGCTGAAGGTTTTCCTTCCAGACAGGCCTTTATGATGTTGTTGGTGATCAATCAGGTCAACTCTTTGAAAGGACTACTCACATTTGATTAAGGGAACGGCAAAGCTTACCTCCACTCTACCTACATTTTCATAAGCTTCACACCCATTTGCCTGGGGATTTGCAAATCTATACCCAAAGGCAGAAAGAGTACCAGAGATGTATTCCTCACTCAGGAAATTTATGTCTACCTCAATGTTCTGTTCTCCACACACATCATCCAGGAATATGAGCTGTTCCTCACCATCAAACCTGGCTCTTAACACTCCTCCTGTTCCTATCATATTTTCTTCAGAATCCCCCAATAAGAATATGGCGTAAGCACCTTCTTCTGGACTCAAATGAGACTGTGTGCTATTAGCACCCTGGCAGCTTACTGAACTGGAGGAAATGGTGTGAAAAACATTAAAAAGGGTGGCGCCAAACCCTTCATTTTCTACTACTACATCTGTATTGAGGCTATATTTAAATGAACCCTTTCCTACTTCTATAAGGGTTGGACTATGGTCAGAGGTCTCTTCAATCTGAAGAAGATTCTCTTCATTACAGGAAAAGAGGGACAGTACGAATACTAAGAGAATACATTTTTTCATTATACAATGCTTATGGGTTTTTCTTACTTATTACCCAAGCACAGAGGAAACGCTGCATGTAGACACAAAGTTTTCACTATTTTTTATGGGCTGGTAAAAAGGGGAAAGAGCAGTACATGGGATGAGCTATTTCTACCAGCAGATCTCTTGTATATAGTTACTACTTGAGTGTGGCTAGCAGCAGAAATACGAAATAATCCTGCGAGAGATCAAGGTTGATTACTTGATAGCAGCTCTAAACCTGACATTAGGTTGTAAATAAGAGGGAGGCTAAGGCTGTTCCAATCATCATCCCAATGGCCTTAGGCGAATTAAGGGCGTGCGCATTCTCAACCTGAAATAGCCTTTTGTACTTAGACCTGCATACTATGCCTCTCTGCTAGCGAGCTCCTCATCTATGCTTTTTACCTGCTTTCTCAAGACTACAATTAATAATGATAACATAATGGGGGAACTAACAGCTGGTAACTTAGCAGTTGACCATTCTCCTTTAATGGTGTAAAAAATAATAAGGCCTAGAAAGACAACGGCCATTCCTATCATCATCCCAATGACAGTATTCAGGCCTTTCTTTTTCTTTTGAAGTTCTTCTTTTGTCTGCTCTTGTAGGGTCTTTTTCTTTTTTGACATGGCTAGGGTTGATGTTAGGAGTTTCTTTTGAGAATTTCTTTTTCTAATTCCTTAAGCTTTTTGGTTTGCATGGATGATAATGCCCCCAGGGCTGCTAGGGAGATGCCTATGGGTAATTTGTCAGTAGACCAGCTTCCTGTTACCAAATAGTAAATAAATAGCGCAATGAAGGCTATAATAAGGCTGAATGAAATGCCTAAAATGAGTCTGTAGGATTTTCTCTTTTTAGCCAGCACCTCTGCGGATAGCTCAGATAGGGGGATGGATTTTCTGGATTTGGGTTCTGACATTTTTAAGCGTTTCTGCTTTGTAACTCTTCCTCTATTTCCCTCTTCTCTTTAAGAGTAAAGGGAATTGATCCTATGAGGCAAAACAAAATAATTAGCATAGGGAAATCTTCTCCATTAGACCATTCGCCAGAAAACCATTTTATCCCTAAGATTATGGTAAAAGGGATAGCTAATCCTACGAGGAGGTAGACCATGGTTTTATGGTTCTTCTGTTTGTTCTGCAGTTCCGCTAAGCTGTACGCTTGTAGCTGCTCCTTTTTGGCCATGATTAGGGATAGTGTAATGAATCAGGTAGTCCTACCATTTATTTCTGCTTCTCTCTTCTTTCGTGTGGGTAGAACCAGAAAGCTACTGCCACTTAAATCTACTGTACAGGTAATTAGGGTTACGTCCAATAAAGACCAGTTCTCTGTAAATACGTCCCTTACTATGATAGCTGCCAGTATAATTACTGGCATAAAAAAACGTGAAAGAGACTCTTAGCCTCCTTTTTTGCCTTTACTAGTTCTCCCAAATTACACACTTTGTAGCTTTTTCCGTAGTTCTTAAATATAGGTTGAATGTATGGCCTTAAAATAAAAAATTTTACCTAAAACTATACTGCCCAGTAAAAAACGTC
>JBCCLI010000493.1:0-4526 GCA_039026975.1 Bacteroidota bacterium
CAAGCGCCTTTCGTAGATATTCCTGGGACCTATTCTTTACTAGTGAGAAGCGAGGCTGGATGTGAAGTAACTGAGACTATTTCGGTAGTAGCTAATCCTTATAACCCAGTTGTAAACATACCAGAAACCCTAACCCTAGATTGTCTGTCAGGAGAAGTTATGATAGCTGTAACGGCTAGCAACTATGACTCCTTTAGCTGGCAAGGGCCTAACGGTTTTACTGCCTCACAGCTATCTCCTACAGTGTCAGTTCCTGGAACGTATACCATTAACTTCCAGCGTCAAAATGAATGTGCTGCTTCCTACCATGTTAATGTGCTTGCACCAGCAAGCTATTCACCTACCGTAAATGTCCCTACAGAAATTATGATAAGTTGTGAAGAAAATGCCGTCACTATTCCGGCAGTCATTGATTCTTATGATGCCATATCCTGGGAGGGACCTAATAACTTTAGTAGTAATGAACTTAACCCTAGCGTAGATCAGGCGGGGACCTATACGCTGAAAGCACGCCTTGGAGCCCAATGTATGACTCCAGTGGAAATTGATGTAATTCCTTGTAATGAGAATATTAGCTTTTCATCCCTAAGTGAAGTGGAAGATATACCTGAAAATGGGGTATTCCTGGCACCAAATAGAACGTCCTCCCTAACAAATTTGCATGTGTATGGGGAACAAAATGGCATGATTATCGTTGAGATTTTTAGCACCATTGGTAGTAAAGTATTTGAAGCCCAATTGGAAAAAACTGCCACCAAACATGTTTTCTCCCTTTCCCTACCACAAATAGCAGAGGGCATGTATTGGGTTCAAGTGCAGTATGATCAACAAGTATTCTCCTCAAGACTTCTTCTTGAGAATTAAAGAAGTAGGTAGGAATCTCCAGCATAGCGTACATAAAATTATAGCCATTAATACGTAATTAGTATTTAATGACTTATGTATTTTTTAAATAGTAACATATTTTCCTCAAACGACACTAGACTATCAACATGCAGATCCAAAGGAAATTAGTCCTGTTACTGCTCTTTTTAGGGGGGATGGATGCTTACTCCTACGATGAAGAACTTACTCCCGAATCCATATTTTCACCTACAGAATATAAAGAGAAGCTCTCAAAAAAGGCTTTTATTACTCTGTCCCCGGTTGATATCTCTTCCATAGAAAACTTTTGGTTAATAGACGCTACCTCTGATCAAGTTCTCTTTGAAATACAGGATGGGGCTACCATCAACATCTTTGACTACCCTGAAGGGTTAAATATTCAAGCCACCGTCTCAGAGGGAGGAGAGCAGGTAGGAAGCGTTAGGTTTAGCCTAAGCGGGCAAGTGAGCTATGCAAGAACAGAATCTAAAGCTCCCTATGCCTTGTATGGCGATTCAAATGGAAATTATCGCCCTGCCTTTTTCAAAGAAGGGGATTATACCTTGACAGCCACTGCCTACAGTGAAAAAGGAGCTAAAGGAATAGTAAGCCCACCCATGAGTATCCAATTCACCATTATCCAGCAGGAGGAAGATCCGTGTGAGGTATTGCCAAAACTGACCATCCCTACGTCTTCCCTTATAGGATGTACGGAAGAATTTATTTTTGTTTTGGCAGAAGCATCTGAGCCGGGCAGCTTTCTTTGGAAAGGCCCTGATGAGGTAAAGTATTCTTCAGCTAATTTAACAGCTACCCTCGAAGGTCAGTACATACTTACCTTTACCAGCTTAAGAGGATGCGAAGTAACAGACACCCTTACAGTATCTAAAGTACCTTTACCTGTGATACAGGCTGATGTTTCCAATCCCATTCCCTGCACAGGTGGTACTGCGACCCTCTCTCTACTAGCAGGGGAGGAAGGAGAGATAGTATGGACAGGCCCAAACAATTTTTCCTCTTCTCTTGAAAATCCTACCATTACACAGGCAGGGACCTACATAGCCACCTTTATCAATGAAGCTGGATGTACCAACAGTTTTTCCTTAGAGGTACCTGTAGCTAATGAACCAGAAATAATCATAAACAGAGGGGATGGCCCTGGATGTAGTAGTGAGCCAGTAGCCCTGATCGCTACCAGTAATACAGAGGGTTCCTTTTTATGGAAAGGGCCTCAAAACTTTACTGCCCAGACGCAAAGTATTATAGCAGAGGAGGAAGGTACCTATGAGGTAACCATTATGGCCCAGGATGGGTGCCAAAACAGTAAGGAAATAGAAATAGTTTGGGCCAATAAGCCCATAGTTCAGGCAGGTAAAGATGTTCGCCTTTCCTGCCTGACCAATACAGCTACCCTAAAAGCCCAAACGCTAGAAGAGGGAACCTTTGCGTGGAATGGACCTGGTGGATTTACTTCCCAGCAACAAGAGATAACAGTTTCTCAAGCGGGGAGCTATATAGTTACCTTTAGGAACCAAAGAGGATGTGAAGATTCTGATGCAGTAGAAGTATTTCCTGCTATTATTCCCCTAATAAATATTGCAGAGGAGATATCTATCCCCTGTAATGAAGTGGGGATAGGTCTTATTGCTGAAACCAATACAACAGGTACTTTCGACTGGTCTGGCCCTGATGGAGCCAGCGGTATACGTTCAACCTTATTTGTTTCCCAAAGTGGAACCTATTCTGTTTCCTTCACCACAGAGGATGGATGTACTGTCTCGGAGAATGTAAAAGTGGTCAATGAGGACTATGATCCCTTTGTTTCTATGCCTGAGAGTATCTCCCTAGGCTGTGCAGGAGATTCCGTATTGCTACAGGTAGGTATAGGGGCACATTGTGGCCTGAGTTGGTCAGGGCCAAATGATTTTATGTCCACAGACTTTACGCCCAAAGTAGGAGAGGTGGGAACCTACAGCTTACTGGTGAGAAATGAGGCAGGCTGTGAAGCTAGCAGAAGTTTGGTGGTAACTGAAAGTGGATATGATCCAGTATTCAGCATCCCGGAGACAGTAGGGATCAACTGTTCGCAGGGAGCTACTCAGATAGCAGTGGAAGCTACTAATTATGATTCCGTTCGTTGGAGTGGGCCTAATGGATATACCTCAACAGAACTCTCTCCTAATGTATCCCTCATAGGCACCTATGAGTTGACAGTATTCTCCGGGGATGATTGTTTTAAAGTGTATGAGGTAGAGGCAGAATTAACTGGAGAATCTTTTGAGCCTGTGTCAGATTATGAACCTTCAGTAGAGTTAGGGTGTGAGTCAGGAACTGTAACCCTAAGCGTAGCAGCGGCTGGATATGATTCCTTTTCATGGGCTGGCCCAGATGGATTTAGCTCAGAACAGTTGACTCCGGTAGTTTCCACGACAGGCACCTATACCATTACCTTTACCAGTGGACTTTACTGCGAGGCATTCTACCAAATAGAAGTGAACGAGAATCAAAGTTATGATCCTATAAGCAGTATCCCTACGGAAGTAAGCTTAGGGTGTGCTGCTAATGAGCTCAAGATTCAGGTGGAAGCCAGTCCTTTTGATTCTGTTCGTTGGGTGGGGCCAGAAGGCTTTACCGCTAATGAGCTTTCTCCTATTGTTTCTCAAGTGGGAGAATATACCTTAAGGCTCTTCTATGGGCCTTTCTGCCAAGTTCAAAAAAAGGTGGATGTACTTCCAGAAGCAGAATCCTACTCACCTGTTACGGATATTCCAACCGAAGTAAACCTGGACTGTGAAAGTGGGGTTGTGAGAATCGAAGTGTTAGCTTCTGACTACGACTCCCTTAGATGGGCAGGTCCTAATGGCTTTTCAGCTTCTACCTTAGTCATTACCCCCTCAGTGGTGGGAGCGTATGCCGTGAATTTTTTTAAGGGAGAAAATTGTACAGCAGGGTATGTGGTGTCTGTAAGCGATTGTATTCCGGCACCTTCCTGCGAGTTTCCTGCCATAGCAGATGTATTGTTGATAGATGCGGATACTGACCTGGGAGTAATTTCTCTCACTGATGGTGCTATTATCAATTTGGTCGACTATCCTAATCCATTGAACATAGACGCTATCCCTGAGAATTGTCCGGAAGTATTGGTACAGAGTGTTTCATTTTCCCTATCAGGCCCAGTGAGTATGAGCAGGACGGAAAGTGTAGCTCCATTTGCATTGGGGGGAGATAGTGGAGGAGATTTCCGCCCCATCGCATTTGAAACGGGTAGCTATACATTGACCCTTACCCCTTATGCTGAGAAAGGTGCGAAAGGAACTATAGGGGAAGTGACAGAAATATCTTTTACCGTCATTAATCAGGCATTTGATCCCTGTGAGGAAGGGACTCCAGAGATAGCCGTAGGGAATGATTGGGTTCTCACCTGCGATCAGGAGACAATACAGTTATCAGCTACATCTTCTGAAAATGGCGATTTCCAGTGGCGTGGTCCCAATGCTTTCAATAAAGTAGGAGAAAGCGTGCAGGTGTCAGCCGCTGGAACTTATACCCTAACCTTCACCAACTCATCCGGCTGTAGCGTAACCGACCAGCTCAAGGTGGTTAAGGAAGAATATTCTCCCATCCTGGACTTACCTACTTCTGTTTCATTAGGTTGTGAGGAG
>JBCCLI010000494.1:0-4512 GCA_039026975.1 Bacteroidota bacterium
CCTACGGCCATTTCTTCCATTGACGCATCAGGTATACTCGATCTTCAAATAGATAACATCAATGACGTAGGGAAAGCCATCCCTAACTTTAATACCTATGATGATGGAGGAGGCAGTTTCCCATTGGTATCTGTAAGAGGTATAGCTACCATCAGCGATGTTCCCATAGTAGGGATTTATGTAGATGACATCCCCCTATTTAATACGGCTTCTTTTCCAGCGGTACTTCAGAACCTGGACAGAATTGAGGTATTGAGAGGGCCTCAGGGTACGCTTTACGGTAGAAATAGTCTAGGAGGAGTGATTAACATCATTACCAAACAGCCTACCAACAAAACTCAGGGACATGTAACACTGGGGTACGGAAACCTGAACCAGCTGCAAGTCAATGGCTCAGTTAGTACACCACTCGTAAAGGATAAACTCTTCCTGGGTCTGGATGGAAGCTTCAGCAGCAGGGATGGATATGTAAGAAATACCTTTCTGGATCATACGGAACTTCTGGGGAATGAGATGGCCACCGGGAATGTACGTCTAAGTTGGCTGATGAATGATAAATGGTCCCTTACACTTAGAACGGGCATAGAGTCCAGAGAAGTGATTGCCTATGCACTCACAGGAGGCTTCGGTAGTACTGGTGCTCAGTTAGATTCTTTACGAGAGAATCATCCATATGAAGTAGATTATAATACAGAAGGAAATTATAAGACTTTACTGACCAACAGTGCCCTTAAACTTTCATACTATGGAGATAAGATATTTTTTAAGGCTATTTCCTCCTTACAGACTACAGACCTGGAAGTGAGTGGAGAAGAGTTTGATTTCACCCGTTTTGATTTAACTGAGAGTAACGCAGATAGAAATATCATCACTTTTTCTGAGGAGCTACGAATTGGGTCTAACCAAAATGACAGTCGATTTAACTGGTTAGCAGGTGCTTTTTTCTACTATTACGAATATGATAGTAAAGGAGGATTTACCAATGGGCCAGATAATGCCTTCTTTGCCCCATCACCTGAGATTGCAGAAATTTATCCCTATATACAGCGGCAAAACAGCCTGCTCACACAAACAGGCATCTCTCTTTATGCTAATGCAGATTATGCCCTTACAGATAAGCTCATCCTAACAGCGGGATTAAGGTATGAGATTGAAAACAGTGAATCAGACAATTCTAATACCTACAGCCAAGGAGGGAATGAGGACTTCAGCTTTCCCCCATTAGGATTGATCCCAGCCCAGTTTGGAGCTGAGGCAGAGTTTTCTGCCTTATCTCCTAAAGCCTCCCTTTCCTATAAGTTTTCACCTGATCAAATGGTCTACGGAAGTGTAGCTAGAGGATATCGCCCTGGGGGGATTAATGCTTTTGCTACTGAAGGAAATGGCTTAACCTATGATCCTGAATTTACCTGGAACTATGAACTAGGGTTGAAATCTACCTTCCTCGAAAATAAAATGAGGTTAAACCTGACCGCTTTCTATATTGATTATACTGACCAGCAGCTCTTCACAGTAGTTGATGTGACTACCTTTAACCTAGGAAACGAGAACATAGGGAAAAGTATCAGTTATGGCTTAGAGCTAGAATGGAGCTACCTTCTCTTTAAAGGATTCCAGGCATCAGCTAATGTAGGCTACCTGGAAACGGAAATAAAAGAATTCTCTGTGGTTGGCTTTGCTGGCGAGGTAGATAATGCTGGAAATACCAATGCATTCGCTCCTACCTGGAGTGGAAATATGAGCTTAGCCTACAATATAAAAATTCAAGATGTACAGCTAGGCATTTTCGCTGACTATCAGTTCCAGACAGAAATGTGGCTAGACCCTGAGAATATCTATTCTCAGCCTGCTTATGGACTCTTGAATGCCAGAGTTACAGGCACCTATAAAGGAGTAGAGCTTGCACTATGGGGGCAAAACCTGGCAGACATAGTCTATTATTCCTATGGTTACAGTGTCCAGGGATTCGGCGGGTTTGGAAGCTATGGGCTACCCAGAACGGTAGGAACAAGTTTAAGCTACAGATTCTAACAGTAGTTACGGCCACCTTTATGTTCATGGTGAATATCTGCTTCCCTTTGAGTAGATATTTACTATGAATCATTTAGGTTGATACCCCAACTTGAGAAAAGGCAGGATACTCGTTTTGCGTAGGTTTTTCTCCCCTAAACGTAATACAGCCAAGCCATAAGTATATGATATTGTGAATATGTCAGGGAAATCATCTTAGGTAGCAGAAAAGTGTGACGCTATTAAGTCCATTGCAGTTCCTGCCACCCACTAAACCCTAGTTATCCATCATGAGAATAGCCTCATACATCATACGCTTTCTATTGGCATTCCTCTTCATCTTTGCGGGCATAGAGAAGCTATTCTTACCCTATGATCCTTCTGTCTTTAGGGCGAATGCTGCTGATAGCCATCCTCTCTTCTTTGAGTTTTATGACATGCTACAGCATGCAGGCTATCTCTATTTTGTAGGTTTCTTTCAAATGTTATGTGGGCTTCTCCTGATTTTTAGGAGAACCTACTTACTGGGAAGTATTATGTTGATTCCCCTGATTTTGTGTCTGTTGATGACACATGTCTTTTTCTCACAGAATGTGTTCTACATGGCCTTTGACAGTTTTGTGCTGGCATTGGCCCTTAGCTTGGTGCTAAGTCATCAAAAAGCTTTGCGAACCCTACTTCTAAAACCTCAACCCTCATGGATATAAGAGATAAACAAAAAAATCAGATTCTGAATGGAAATCTGATTTCCGTTATGTGGAAGCTTTCCTTGCCAGCCATAGCAGCCATGGTCCTCTTTGGGCTAAATGCCTTTATGGATACGGTTTACATAGGCCAGCTCATGAATGAGAATGCCCTTGCGGGAGTAGCTCTTGCGTACCCCTTGACGAGTATTTTACTAGGGATAGGCTCTTGGGCAGGGACAGGCGCCGGTAACCTGTTAAGCATTGCCTTAGGGAAAGAAGATACGCACACCCAGGAGAATCTCATCTCTAACACTATGCTCTTTATGCTGTTGGTAACGGTCATTTTTGCCTTACCTGCCTATGTATTTGCTGAGCCGCTAATTAGAATGATGGGAGGAAAAGGAGAAATCCTGACCTATGGAGCTAGCTACTTCAAGATTACCCTCATAGGAGCCCCGTTTTGGGTGTATGGATTAGCCCTAAACTTCATTGTTCGCGCAGAAGGAAAGATGAAAGAGGCTGCCATCATGATGAGCTATGGACTGTTGGTGAATCTGATTCTAACCCCTGCCTTTATCTATTATGGCGGTATGGGAGTTGAAGGAGCTGCCTGGGCTACCAACATCGGAATGATGATTTACTGCTTGGTTGGTTACCTCTACTTCAGGAGGGGTAAGGCTTCTTTTCCTGCCAGGCTCCACTCCTTTCAGTATGATAAAGAGGTGTTCCAAAAGATCATGAAGCTTGGATTTCCTGGTTTCATTATGGCACTGATGGGGCTCATACAGGCCATAGTTGTTTTTAATGCCATTGTGGGAGTAGGGGATGATGCTGATCTAGCTTTTTTCGCAGCTGCCAACAGGATACAGCTTTTCCTCATGACCCCTCTTTTTGGGTTAATGCGAGCCTTGCAGCCTGTAGCCGGAATCAATTTCGGGGCAGGACAATTCGACCGGGTAAAACAGTCATTCATTCTCTTCAGCAAAACGGGTTTTTTCTTAATTGCCCCCTTTTGGCTTCTGTTAACCCTTTTCCCAGAGGCGAGCTTAAGCATTGTCTTACCGGATATGGTATTTACGCCAGAGGATCTACTACATCTTAGAATCTACATGATCGTGCTTCCTTTCTTACCAATGGTATTTATGGCTCTTACCTATCTGCCGGCTATAGAACAGCCTAAGTTTGCCAGCATAGTGGGATTAGCCCGCCAACTGGTCTTCTATATTCCTGTAATGATCTTTCTCCCAAAATGGATTGGAATAGGTGGAGTCTATTATGGCGCTACGGCTATTGACGTAATCATAACAGCATGGCTAGTGTATATCGTGTGGCAAACCTTTCAGTCCTTTTCGGAGGAAGGGGAAGAGCCACAACTTTCTGACTTAGTAGAATCAAGTACAACTAATTAACCATCATGAACCTAGTAATAAATAACCTTTCGAAAACATATCCTAATGGCGTTCAAGCACTGAAAAATGTGAACCTGACCATCAGGAAGGGGATGTTTGGCCTATTGGGCCAAAACGGGGCGGGAAAGTCTACCCTCATGCGGACCATAGCCACTTTGCAAAATGCGGATGAAGGTAGCGTACAGTTTAATGACATAGACGTATTTGCCCAGCCAAATGCCCTAAGGAAAATCCTGGGCTATCTACCGCAGGAATTTGGGGTGTATCCTAACGTCACTGCTGAAGAACTTCTGGCACATGTAGCAGATATGAAAGGCATAGTGAATAAGGCAGAAAGAAAGGAAGTAGTAGCCGCCTTACTGGAGAAGGTAAATCTGTATCCTGTCCGCAAGAAAAAACTGAGTACC
>JBCCLI010000495.1:0-4503 GCA_039026975.1 Bacteroidota bacterium
CCTTCATCTTTTTCTTCTGGAGTTGATTTATGACGATTCCCGGACTTCTGGAATATACAGTTGAATATTCTGACTTATTGGTATTGATGTCGGTTACATGAATGACCTTCCCTACGCTTTGGCCCATAGGTTCAGTTAGGGCTTGTGCCTGTTTGTGGGCTGTTTCCATAGCCTTAGATTTGAGTCTAAGCTTAAGCGCACGAAGGTTCTTATATTCCAGTTTTTTAATGTTCACATTTGAGATTCCGAGGCTTTCCAGCCTGATGAGTACCTTTCCTGCAAGATCAGCATTGTTAACAACGAGAGAAAAAGACTTGGATTTATTGATGTCTTTAGACTTCAATACATACTTCTTAAAATTGATACTTAGGTCACTAATACTAAGGTCATTATCTATATCTATCCCAAGGCTATTTAAGGCGGTAAACATCTTTTCTTCCTGTTCTTCTAGAGAAATTTTCCCCTTAGAATCTCCCTCGCGAATATCAATGTCCAAGGTGATTTTATCTGGAGTAACAAGGGTATCAACCAGGGCGGTCGTTTCCAGGTAAGGGTGATCAATAAAATTTTTAGTTTGAGCTTGTGCTAGAGAAATGATTACTGAGGTAAGGAGGAAAGTGCGTACGAAAACGGATTGCATTTAAAAAGTGATTTAAACGATGTCTAATGACAATTTAATCAAGATATTATTAATTATAAATTTCCATAGAGTAATCAGTACAACATAAAGAAATTAATTTATTAGAATGGCTTTATAAAAGTAATTACTTATGGCAGGCAAGAGGGAGAATTTCTCCTTTGCCACTATCACCCCAAAGAATTGTCATTATCAGAAAAGGAACAAAATGGAAAAGCAAAAAGAACTTTTCTCTCATGCTGCCACTATTATCTCTGTGAAAGAGGTAGAAACCTCTCTTTCCTTTTACCGTGATAAGCTGGGGTTCGAGATTACCTTTACCTGGGAAGAACCTGTTTCTTATGCTATACTGAAAAGGGGAGAGGTGAGTATTCACCTGACCAGTTCCTTAACCCCACCTGTACAAGGAGATCATACCGCTTTATACGTTTTTGTATATGATGTAGAGGCTTTGTATAAAGACTACCTGGCTAGAGAAGTTCCTATAGATACACACCTAGATACGAGGGATTACGGGATGATGGATTTCGATATTTTGGATCCTGACGGATATCGTATTTGTTTTGGGCAAGGCGTAGATCACTCATAAAACTTGGATACTGCAGATACTTTTGAGGTAATCATCATAGGCATGGGGCCAGTGGGCCTTTCCATGGCTAATCTGTTAGGTAAGAGGGGAATCTCTGTCGCGCTTATAGACAAGGAGAAAGAACCATTACCTTTTCCCAGAGCTATTCATGGGGATGATGAGACCTTGAGAATTTTTCAGGCTATGGGGCTTGAAAAGGAGGTCATGAGTATCATAGCTTCTTTTTCCCATATGCAAATGGTAGATGCAGGTGGGAAGATTCTGACAGAAATTATCTTGGATAACGGTTCCCGGCCATATGCTTTTCCTACCGATTATTGGTTTTTCCAGCCAGAACTAGAGAAGGTACTGGAAAATGGACTGACAAGATTCCCAAACGTTCAGGTGCTAAGAGGATGGGAAGGAGTGGCTTATCATGAAAAAGAGGATGCTATCCAGGTAGAAATGCTAAGTAGTCAGTCAGGGAACTCTCGCAGGATCTATACCTCCTGGTTAGTGGGCTGCGATGGTGGCCGTAGTTGGGTTCGAAGCCTCATGAAGGCAGAAATACGTTCTCTAGGCTTTAGCCAGTCATGGGTGGTTATTGATGGAAAAGTTCCTGAAGAGCAGCTAGCCTCACTTCCAGATAAGCATCAGCAAATTTGTGATCCCAATAGACCTGCTACTTATGTTCCGGGTGTAGGGAACCACAGAAGGTGGGAATTCATGTTGAAGAAAGAAGAAGTACACTTACCCAGACCTCACCTAGAAAAGCTAAGCTTATCATTATTAGCATCACATACATCCATTGAGGAGCTGGAAATCTTAAGGATTACTTCCTATGTCTATCACTCTCTCATAGCTAAAAAATGGAGGCAAGGAAGGATCTTCATGGCGGGTGATGCTGCCCACCAGATGCCTCCTTTTCTTGGACAGGGGATGTGTTCCGGGATTAGAGATGCTGAAAATTTAAGCTGGAAATTGGCAGAGGTAATTCAGGGTAGGCAATCGGAGAGCCTCCTAGCTACTTATCAGCAGGAGCGTTATGCACATACCATGGAGCTAACTCGCGGGGCTGTTACTTTGGGAAAACTCATTCAGAGTCAGAATCGGATCATTGCAGGGATACGGAATTGGATTTTTACAAACATCTTATCTAACAGTGCCATTCTGGCTGTAGTTCAGCAGAAGATTAACCATAAAATCCCTTTCAAGAAAGGCTTTCTGGGAAAGAAATCCCACCTATCTGGGCAGCTTTTCCCCCAATTTGATCTGCATAATTTAGCTGATGGACAAACCCTTAAATCAGATGACCTAATAGGTAATGGCTGGACGGTCCTATCCATGATAGCGATGGATGTTTCTGAGAAACCTGCGTTTCTACAACTTCTTTGCTTATCAACCGCTCCCTTACCATGGCGCACCCCAGCCGTGGAAACTCAACCAATGAAAGACTGGATGCAGGATTCTCAAGTTGATTTTGTCATTATAAGACCTGATAAATATATCTATGAGGCAGGAATAGGGAAAGATTGGCCGCCGGTATTCTTCTTTGAGTAATTAATACTTTTAGATAAGTTGCTTATATTAAGGTACTGTCAGAACATACCTAACATCCATGAAAAAACTACTACGAATCCTCTTTTTTATCCTATTAAGCCTATTAGGGCTAGTGTTACTCCTTTTTATAGGCGGCCAGTGGTACTTCTCCTCTCAAAGTGATGAGTTTATGTCGCTAGCTGGTGATGAAGCTCCCTTACTTGAGAAAGACGGATTTACCATCCGCGACTTGAATAAGAATGGAGAAGTAGACAAATATGAGGACCCCTTAGCTCCTACAGCGGTAAGGGTAGAAAATCTCCTTTCTCAAATGTCAGTGGCTGAAAAAGCGGGGATGATGGCTCATACCATGATAGGAGTTTCTGAAGACGGAGAGCTCGTGGAAAGACCTGGTCCATTCAGTCCCAACATCACCTCTGATTTAGTGCTTAATAGAAAAATCAACCACTTTAATTTCTTCATGGAATCAGAGAAGCGGTCTATGGTCAAGTGGCATAATGCCCTTCAGAAGCTAGCAGAACGCACTCGTCTAGGGATTCCCATCACCATTAGTTCTGATCCAAGGCATTCTTACCAGATGGGCAATGTAGCTAATATGACTGCGGAGAATTTCTCCCAATGGCCGGATCAGTTAGGGCTGGCAGCCATAGGGGATTCTCAGTTAGTAGCTGATTTTGGGAGAATAGCCAGAGAAGAGTATAAGGCACTAGGGGTTAGAACGGCCTTACATCCCATGGCTGACTTAGCCACAGAGCCACGCTGGGCCCGGATTAGTGGAACCTTTGGAGAGGATGCGCAGCTAGCTAAGAAGCTAATGGCAGCCTATGTGTATGGGTTTCAGGGAGATAGCCTAAATAAGGAGAGTGTAGCCTGTATGAGTAAACACTGGCCCGGAGGAGGACCTCAGAAAAACGGGGAAGATGCTCACTTTGCCATAGGGAAGGAGCAGGTGTATCCTGGGGGGATGTTTGAGTATCACAAGATTCCGTTTGAGGGTGCTTTTGAAGCGGGTACGGCTCAGATTATGCCTTACTATGGCCTTCCGGAAGGGATAGGCCTGGAAGAAGTAGGCTTCAATTATAATGCAGAAGTGCTGGCTATGCTGAGGGAGGAAGGCTTTACAGGAGTAATCTGTTCTGACTGGGCTACAGTAGAAGGACTGGGCCTTTTTGGGATTGAGCTAGTCAGTGCCAAGAAGTGGGGGGTAGAGGAGTTGACACCCATGGAGCTAGTCAAAAAGTCTATTGACGCCGGCATAGACCAGTTTGGTGGATTCAACAATCCAGATCTAATTGTAGAATTAGTAGAGAGCGGTGTCCTACCCGAAAGTAGAATAGATGAGTCCGTCAGGAGATTACTAACAGATAAATTTACCCTAGGACTATTTGATAATCCTTTTTTGGATGAAGTATATGCAATGGAGACAGTAGGGAAGGCAGCGTTCCAACAAGCCGGATTATTAGCCCAAAAGAAATCCATCGTCTTACTCAAAAATGGAGAGGTAGCAGGGAAACAGATGCTTCCGCTAGCTAATGGACTGAAGATTTATACAGAGAATGTGGAAGAGGAAGTCATCAGTCAGTATGGAGAAGTAGTCAAGACAGTAGAAGAAGCTGATGTAGCCATCCTCAGATTAAGCACGCCCTTTCAGCCTAGACAGGGACTTTTGGAGAGCCTGCTTCACCAAGGAGATTTGGACTTCAAGGGAGAAGAAAAGGAGAGGATTCTTACCATAATA
>JBCCLI010000496.1:0-4501 GCA_039026975.1 Bacteroidota bacterium
AGATAAAGTCCTTCAATTAGCTAAGCAGTTTAAGGCTGTGGCTATTATGGGGCCAAGGCAAAGTGGAAAAACCACCTTAAGTCGTATGTGCTTTCCTGAAAAGCCATATGTCTCTCTTGAAAATCCTCAGAATCGTAGATTCGCAATAGATGATCCTGTTGGTTTTCTTGCTACCTATCCTAATGGTGCCATTCTGGATGAAATACAGCGTGCTCCTGAACTCTTATCCTGGCTTCAACAAAGATTAGATGAGGAGTCCAGAAAAGGGACTTTTATCCTAACTGGCTCCAATAACCTCCTCTTCCTGGAGCAGATTACCCAAAGCCTTGCAGGAAGGGTTGCCTATCTGGATCTTCTTCCTTTTTCATTACCGGAACTCTCTAACATTCCTAACGCCCTTGATAACCTAAATTCAAGACTCTTCAGAGGCGGATATCCTCCTGTTCAAGCGGACCAAATTGAACCAGAAAATTGGTTCCCGGCATATGTACGAACCTATATTGAAAGAGACGTGCGGCAAATTAAAAACATTGACAACCTCCTAGTATTTGAGAAGTGCTTGTCCCTCTGCGCTGGAAGAGTAGGCCAATTAGTCAACTACTCTAACCTTGCTAATGAAGTGGGAGTAGATTACAAAACCATACAGTCTTGGCTAGGAGTTTTACAAGCTAGTTATATCATACATTTTCTCCCCCCATACTTCAGAAGTTTTAATAAACGTATTATCAAAACACCCAAACTATACTTCTATGATACAGGCTTACTTTGTTATCTCTTAAGAATATCTACTGACACCGACCTTGTACAGCATCCCTACAGAGGCAATATTTTTGAGAACTTCATAGCAAATGAGTTACTCAAAAGGCGCTTTAACCAAGGCCAGCCTTCCAATTTGTATTTCTGGAGAGATAGAACAGGAAATGAATTAGATATAATCATAGATGAAGGCACCTACTTAATCCCTGTAGAGATCAAATCAGGTCAAAGTATACGCCAGGACTTTTTCAAAAATATGGAATTCTGGAAAAAACTAACCGGTCAGTCTGGTGGAGTTGTCTACTACGGAGGAGAGGAGAACCAAAAAAGGAGTAACGGAATTGAAGTAAAGAGCTGGCGAACCTTAATCTCTTAGAAGTCTAACATGATATCCCGTTTAGCACTTCTGAAAATCTATCATAAATCATACGGGATGAAGAAAAAGGAAGATGATATTTCTCTAGTTTGACAATGTAGACCAGATCTGTACTCCCCCATATACTTGTATGCGTGCTTTGAGGACGGACTCATACCTCTTCACAGCAGCCATGGCCTCCGCCTGATTGCGCTGCATCACAGCCGTATACCCGACTATGTCAGTAAACATGATGGCGGCGAGGCGGGTGGTAGGCATGTGGATTAGTCGTTTTTCTGAAAGTTGGTTAATCACATACAAAATCCCCATTCCCCAGGTCTTTACACTGCGGAGGGAACCCATGCTTCTGCCAAAAGGCAAGTACGTTGGCTTCTCGTATATAAGCCTTGAAGGCTTCTGTCTTCCGGTAATTCTTAAGATACGGTGCCCAAACCCAGCCTAGTTGCATAGAAGGTTGATTTTGTACATCAAAATTGGGGAGGCCACTCTCAAAGTATACGTTCATTTCCCTACCACTCATGGATTTAACATGTTGCTCAAGTCCCAGCTCACGCGCAACGACCCAAAATCTCTTTAATGCTTCCGCTTTATGATTACTATCAGCTACTAAGACATCTGCCCGATAGGGGATCATAGCCTGGAGAGAATCACTATCGCTATCAAAGGGCCAATTAGCTGCCATCAACCGAATAGAAGCTGGCCGATTCATCTGTTGATAGACATCTATCAGCTGATACTCCAGGAACTGTGGATATCCTAGCTCCCGAGCTCGTATAAAGTGAGTTTCTGCTTTTTCATATTCTCCATAGGCACAATAAGCCAAGCCAGCAGTTGCCCAGGGAAAAGGAAGGTTAGGATTAAATTCTTCTATAAGCAGACTGTATTGTTGGGTAGACTCCTCAAGATACCCTACCGCCAGATACGTTTGGGCAAGGATCTGTTGCGCAAAGGAGCTTTCTAACTCCTCCGAATAAGTAGTAAGTAATTGGTAGGTAGAATCCAGCTCGTATCGTGAAAAGGCAAGCCAGGCTTTCAAGTTGGGAATATCCTTATCAGCAGGGTTTATCTTTATTACCTCCTGAAGTGCTTCATCGGCCTGATTCAACAAGCTATCTATCTCATCCTTCCCATAAAACACCCAATTACTCCTGCTTATGTAAAATGCAGATAAGGTATACCATGCATCAATATATTCTGGGTCTAATGCTGTAGCTTTTTGGGCTAGCTCAATTCTTACATCGGCCTTGCGCTCATCCTCCTCTCCAGGCAAATTCATCGCTCTCAACAGCAAGTCATATGCGTCCAGATTACTGGTACTAATCTCCAGCTTTGGAAGCTCCTGGTTAGCATCATTCCCTACTAACTGATTTATTTCTTTCACTATGGCTCCAGCAAGTTCATCTTGCAGCGCAAATATATCTTCTAACTTTCTGTCATAGTTTTCAGACCAAATGTGTCTGTCAGTTTTTGTATCTATGAGCTGGGCTGTGATACGAATCTGGTCTTCTGCCTTTCTTACACTGCCTTCCAGTACATACTCTACCTCCAGTAGCTTAGCTATATCCTGGATATTTCTGTCCTGCTGCTTAAAGACAAACGAAGAGGTTCGGGAGGCCACCTTCAGGTTATTGACTTTGGTAAGCAGATTTAATAGTTCCTCCGAAATCCCATCAGAAAAATATTCCTGGTCTCCAGCCGGCGAAAGATCTTTAAAAGGGAGAACAGCTATGGAAAGCTCCTTTATTCCTTCAGATCTACCTTCCTTCTCTGGTGAGGAGAAATAACTAGCCTGTAGGACCAAAATTCCTATCAGCCCTATGACGACAAGCGGTACTAACCATTTCAGATAGGAAGGCGAGGAGGTTTTGAACTTCCCCTGTATTTCTGACCGCTTAGGGATAGGCAGCCCCTCATTCGCCAAGGCAAAAATCTCCATAGGGTCTTCTACATTCTTAAATGAGAATCTCCCAAGAGAATGAAGCTAAAAAGTAGGCTGGTTCCTGATTTGCTCCCGTACAGTTTGTGAAAAAAGTATGGCACCTGGAATTCCCATAGATTCTATCCGCGAAGCTATGTTTACTCCATTCCCGAAGGTATGCTCTCCGTCAGAGGTAATCTCACCAAGGTGGATACCTATGCGTAGCGGGACCTGGTCCTTAATCTCTTCCTGAATTTCCTTGGCACAAAGGACCGCAGCTGAAGCTGAATCGAAGATGGACAGACTTCCATCCCCGTAGGTTTGCAGGAGTTCTCCCCCATGTGCTTGTATACGTGTTTTTAGTACAGCTTCATAGCCCTTGACAGCTGCCATAGCCTCTGCCTGATTACGTTGCATCATAGCTGTGTACCCGACTATGTCAGTAAACATGATGGCAGCGAGGCGGGTTGTGGGCATAAAGATCAAGTTAACAAAAATCCATATCTTCATTGGATGAACACTCAAACCCGTAGAAATTTTCTCCGGCTAGCAGGGGCCTCTGCTACGGTTTTCCTGACATTGGGATCTAAGGCTTCTTTGATTATCCCTAATAAATCCCATCCCTCTATTGCCCCTACTAAACTCATCGTCGATGCTGATACGGCCAATGAAGTTGATGATCTCTTTGCGATTGCCATCGCACTACTCGATCCCAATCTGGAAATCGTAGGCCTCACTTCAGCCCAGTGGCATACAGCCAAGCGAGGCTCTCGGGACAAAGTAGGTGAAAGTCAGAAGTTGAATGAAGACATCCTTAGGCTGATGGGAAAAGAGTCGATTCCCCACCCTATGGGCGCAAATTTCCCGATGGTTAGTCCCTATCGTCCACAAGCTTCTCCTGCTGCTGATTTCATCATTGAACAAGCCCTGGCCATGCCAGAAGGAGAAAAACTACATGTGGTCATTCTGGGACCGGCTACTAATATTGCCTCTGCTGTCCTAAAGGAAGCCCGCATCATCCCCAGATTAGTCATTACTTATCTCGGTTTCTGGCACCATCCATCCACCAACACTTGGAACAAACGTGAGTTCAACACCAACAATGACCCCAATGCAATAGACCTGCTGTTGAATACTGCAGGCCTAGAGTTTCGCATCATGACCGCCTCAACTTCTCAGAATCTGGTTTTTGACAAAACGGAGGTAGATAAACATTTGAAAGGAAAAGGAGGGATTGCTGACTATCTGGTCAAGCGCTGGGAGACCTTTGACCGGGACTGGCAGGAAACAGATAAAGAGAAAAAGCATTGGATCATGTGGGATGTGGCGGCCGTCCTGGCAATCGCAAATCCCGATCTGGCGACAGCATCACCTTTCAAGACACCCCATGACAATCTGGATCGTCAGATTGACGTCTTTACGAAGATTAATGTGGAAGGGATGAAGAAGCG
>JBCCLI010000497.1:0-4454 GCA_039026975.1 Bacteroidota bacterium
AAATTATATGGGCTCAAAAAGGAAAGATTCACTTGCCAGGAAAGAAGAATCTAAATACTGCCACTCAAAATTGCCAAATTTCTTCATTCCATCGAACTCCACAAGATCTCCTAATTTGATGATTTCTCCTCTGGTAGTATCCTCCTCTGGGTAGTAGGTAAAAAACCTTGTTTGTAAAAGCTGACCACTTTCCTGATCTACATAAAACTGCCAAGTAGGATGAGAGCCTTGCGGGAGATAGTCTACTGTTAGGATATCACAGGTTTTACCTGCTACTATTTCTGTAAAAACAGAATCAGATAAGTGAGTGGCAGTGTCAGTAAGGACCATAGGTAAGCCCAGCAAATATCTATAGTAGTCCCTGGAACTCTTAGCCGCTTCACAACTTATGGCATAGCTACTGCTGTCTGCTGAGGTCAGTTCAGGCTTAGCCCAGCTGCTACTACAGTCATTTTCTCCTTTTACTTTTCTGGTAAAAGCGTATCCATCTCGTAGGGTTTGTGAGGTAAAGGAACTCTTAGCATTATCCATGACCACTATGGTAACCCGTTTATCTTGAGGTGCTCTGCTGGGTATGTAGGACTGCATCTCAACTGAGGAGGCAAAACTCCCCCACTTATTTTCCGGATCATGGAAGTCCAGTGTTTTGGCTAGAATCTGTTCTGCTTCTGTTAGGACTTTTTCTTCAGGAGGCTGAGGAGATTGGCAGCTAAACAGGATGAATGCGGTTAAAGACAGTAATGAGAGGTATTTCATGCTAAGAGCTTAGGCTGCAATAGTACAGCTTTCAGCCTGAAAAACCCAAAAGAAGAAGCCCCATCCAATGAATGAGGCTACACTTATTAGAAACTATGGTAGTAAAGTGCTACCACTCAAATATGTTAAGTCCGGCGGAAAAGGTTTGTACTACCGGACCCTCTCCTTCTTCAAAAAGATCACTCAGATTATAGTTGACATACAGACGGAACCATCTTAACCTAAGCCTGCCCGTTAATCCATACCTAACTGGATTTAAGTTAAAATCATCTTTAATTTTGATCTTATCATCTCCTATTTTCTGTTTCGTTCTACTTCCCCATAGTAGGCCCACATATCCTCCAAGGGAGAGCTGTACCCCTCTGCTGGAACCAGGGCGGGTATCAAAGTGTAGCATAAGCGGAAGCTGTGCATAGCTGGCAAACAGCTTATTTCTATCAAAGTCTTCTCCGGTGAAACTGTATGTCAGGCTGTCTTGATCTGGGAGGAGGGTAATGTCATTAGTAAAGTAATAATTGTTGAAATCTACTGTCAGGGCTGTTTTTAGGCTTACTGCCCCTCTTCCTATCAAGGGAACAGTGGTAGGAAGAAAATGTAGGGCTACATGACCGCCAGGACGGAACACGCGTAGCTCTAAGTCCTCCAGGGTAGCATCCTTTCCAAAGGTGCCTTCACTATCATGGTAGTTAGTCACACCTATATCAAAGGCTAGAAACCCTACATTTCCACCATTTCCCCAGTTCCAGTCGTAGTGATCCCAATCATCATCCCAATCATCATCATCGTCATCATCATCCCCGAAGGAGAAGGTGTGTGCTTCATTACTTTTCTTAGGGATACGGATGGTCGTTTCTTCATCATCAGAAATGATGACTAGTTTTTTCTCATTCCACTTTATTTCTGTGGTATCCTTGCTGATTTCTTCTTCTGTTCCCTGCGCTAGAGAGGCTGGTAAAAAGAGACTACCTATGAAAAGAAAGGCAGCTAGCTGATATAAGGGTATGAATTTTCTCATGATCTTGAGCTATTAGTCTTTTGTCTATAATTTTTATGTGTAATCTGTAAAGGTCCCAGCTTGATCCTAAGCTCTCTTTTAGGAGAAATAGGCTTTGTTATCATTTCTATCTCTACTGCTTGTAACTCTTGCTTAGAAGCAGATACGCTTACCACAGGGATATCCCTAATAGGTGCTAAATCTAAGGTTTCAGTCTCAGGAGTAGGGACTTCTACTAACAGAGTTTCTTCAGGAATTTCTTCTGCCATAGCTAACAGTTCCTCCTCTCGTACCACTTCTGCTCCAGAGAATTCCTGTGCAGGAATAGGGAGTAAGTTAGGGGAAGGAGAAGTTTTTATGTTTTTTTCTCCTTCTGCTTCTGAAACTTCTTTCTTCTCTTCCTGAGAATAGTTCTCCTGAAGGGCAGGAGGAATCCGCTCTTTATTAGTAAGGGTGGCTACTTCATTATCTGATAGGTTAGGCTCATTCTTGGGAGTAAGTAGAAAGAGGGAGAAAGAAACTATTCCCAGTAGTAACAGGCTTGCAGCCATGCTGTAAAACAGTTTTTTCGAGTGTTCTTGTCGGTTATTCTCCTCCAGCCTACCATCCAGTTTTTCCCATACGGAATGAGGTGGTTCAGCCTCCAATGCCTGAAAATGAGTGGAGAATGCCCCTCTTTCGGGATCATGGGGTTCTTGGTATTGCATATTCACCTTAAGCATGTTGTGTAATTCTAATATGACAGCTATTCAAAAGTCTTCTTAAATGTTGTTTAGATTTTGCCAGTTGAGATTTCGAGGTTCCTACACTTATGTTCAGCAGCTTACTGATTTCAGGGTGAGTATACCCTTCTACTACATACAGGTTAAACACTGTCCTGTATCCGGGTGGTAGCTGCTGAATCAGGTGGAGAATTTCCTGATGGCTCAACAGAGAAATGGCGTCCAGATCTGTGGTTCTGGCAGTTACCCCTTCCATACCCGAAAAGGATATTTTCTGCGCCCTACGGAGGTGCTCTATGCAAGTATGAATGACAATTCTCCTCACCCACCCTTCCAAGGATCCACTACCTTTACAAGAGTGGATATTCTTAAATACTTTGAAGAATCCTTCTTGAAGCATATCCTGGGCCATCTCCGGGTCTGTCATGTACCGCAGGCATACCCCATACATTTTTTTGTGGTATCTCTCATACAGGGCATGCTGATGCTTCCTTTCTCCTGCTTTACAACCTTTTATGATTTCTTTTTCAGGGTAAACTTTCACCATTTTATCTAGTTTCTGTTCATAAGATGATAAAGAGGGGGAAGGGGTTGCCTGAGACAAGAATAGGGTGGAAAATGACAGGAGTGAGGGCGGGAATTCAATGAATGAGCTTCTTTCTTCCTAAGGGATTGCGTTATACCTAATTAAACTCTAATTTTGCACGGAATTTTTTGAGCACTCAAAACATAATTTCATATATTTTATTAGTAACATGGCTATATCTGCAAAAGACGTAAACAAACTTCGCCAGGCTACCGGAGCTGGTATTATGGATTGTAAAAGAGCTTTGACAGAAGCTGATGGCGATTTTGATAAAGCCATCGAAATTCTCCGCAAGAAAGGACAAAAAGTATCTGCTAAGCGCGCTGACCGTGAGGCTACAGAAGGAGCTGTATTTATTAAGAAAAGCGCTGACGGTAATAAGGCAGTTCTGATCCAGTTAAACTGCGAAACAGACTTTGTAGCGAGAAATGATGATTTCCAGACATTAGGAACACAGATAGCTGAGCTGGCAGAATCTCAAGCCCCAGCAGATATGGCGGCCCTTAAAGCCCTGACCATAGATGGAAGAACCATTACTGAGCATCTAGTAGACATGATCGGGAAGATAGGAGAAAAAATAGACGTAGGCTCTTATGAAGTAATTGCTGGAGAAGGGGTAGTAACCTACTTACACCCGGGAGCCAGGATAGGAGTAGCTGTAGCATTTGCTGGTGCTAATGGTGGAGATACTGAAGCGGTAGGAAGAGACATTGCGATGCAAATAGCTGCTATGAACCCTGTAGGCATAGATAAGGATGATGTATCCGAGGATATAGTGGAAAGAGAAATGAGAATAGGGAAGGAGCAAGCTATCCAGGAAGGAAAGCCTGAGCACATTGTAGAAAAAATTGCGATGGGTAAGCTCAACAAGTATTTTAAGGATAATACTTTGTTAAACCAGGATTTCGTGAAGGATACTTCCAAGACTGTTAAGCAGTATATCAAGGATACCCTGGGAGTAAATGCTAAGGTAGCGGCTTTCAAGAGAGTTCAACTCGGAGCTAAGTAATCCTTGCAAGAAAGAATCAAGAAGAGAGTTTTTCAAAGCTCTCTTTTTTTTTAACTACACGTTTGTCCAGTTAACTCACAGGTATTGACGGTTTAGGAAATGGCATGTCAGGCTTGCAGGAGCAGCCCTTACCTTCGCCCCACAATCAAGTAGAAATATTATCTTTCAACATAAAAGACAGGTCCAGGAAATGAATCAGCCTACCAAATACAAAAGAGTCCTTCTCAAATTAAGTGGTGAAGCCTTAGTGGGCGAAAAAGATTTCGGTATAGATGCAGATACCCTAAGTAGATATGCTGAGCAAATCCGTGAATTATGGGAGTTAGGGGTACAGATAGCCATAGTAGTAGGAGGAGGAAATATCTTCCGAGGTCTTCAAGGAGCTAC
>JBCCLI010000498.1:0-4448 GCA_039026975.1 Bacteroidota bacterium
TGAATCTTATCCTAATGAGGTAGGTAGATACTTAGAGGTTTTGGAAGAACTAAATGAAGAGCTGGAGCCGCTGGTAGAAAATAAAAATGGAGACCGCTGTATCATGCGCTTAGGCTGGGGAACGGGTTTCTTAAATATGACAGGTGGGTGGCAAGAAGCTAAGATGAGTGATGGAATGTATAATAAGCTAAAGGAGGAAGTCAGAGGGAGAAAATACAACCGCTTCCCTCTTCCCAAAACCCGCCGTATGGCTTATGACGGTACTCCCTTTGGATTCATTGAACTTAACAGAAGGTAAATATGGCAGGAACAATTCTTATCCATATGATTGGAAACAGAGACCTACAGTTTGAGAGGAGTATTACTTCTGACGAACTGGACCTTTTTGAATTTGAAAAGAATTCTGATCAGACCTCTTTCTTGGTTCTGAAAAAACTGGTTCATAAGGATGAGGGGAAGGATATTACCTTCCTGAAACAAACCAAGAAACTACTGGGGCTATTAGCTACCGAAGAACATAAGGACCTCAAAAAGAAAATACACTTCCCCATGTTCACACAGGTAGCAGAGTATGTCTCTGCTAAGGGATTTACCCTGGATAAGGTGGTTTTCTGTGTGACCAAGCAGAAGAATGAATATCCCACAGACACAAACTATGTTGCAGATATCATTAAAAAGTATTTTGAAAAAGACCTGCTTGCCAAATATGGGATCAAGGAAATAGCCTATGAGAAGATGACCATGAACCTGGCTTCCCGACCAGAAACCTTCACTTACTGCTATGAGAAGATGCTTCCCCAACTGGTGGAAGGCTATGAAAAGGTATTTATTAGCCATAAACAGGGGCATCCTTTTGTGACCTTTTCCCTATTGTTGGCAGGCCTATTTAAACCCTATACCTTCCTGGTTACTAATGCTAAAGGGGCTGCAACAGAAGAGGATATCAATTTCTATGGAAACAAACTGAAACAAAACTTGAATACATAAATGCTGGTCCTCAAAACCATATTATGGGTATGTGTGGCCCTGGCTATTATGGTCATCCTGCTGGCCATGGGAGTGAATGTCTTTCTGGACTGGCCCCTCCTGGGGGTCTTATCGCCGCTTAAAAATTGGGAAACGGAAATCCTCATAAATTTTGCGGGTTTCTTGATGATTATGGTAGCCTTTCTCCAGCAGAGCATTGCCAACAGAGCGTCAGATAAGGACCATAATCTCCAGCGATTTGAAGACAAGTTCTTCCAAATGATCCAGCTCCATCACCAGAATATCTTTACCCTTAATCAGCGCTATCAACATGATCCGGCACATAATGAGAGTGATTTTTTCTTTTTCACCTATGATCACCTAATGACTAAGGAGGGAAAAGAAATAGAGGAGATGATAGAAGAATATCAAGGCATCTATGAACTGAATAGGCATTTTGTAGATCACTTTGTCAATTATCTCATGACCATTATCAGATATGTATGGGATACAAAGGTTATTCCCAGGAAAGAGGAGAAAATAAAGTATCTCACCATTTTGGAGAATCAGCTCCCTACTGCGGAACTGTGGGTCTTTTTTGTGGATATTCTCTTTAGGAAAAATATGAATACACATGAGGCCTACTTCATGAATCACCCTCACATTCAAGGCGTATTCTTCCAACGTATATCTACTATGCCAGTGGTAAATACCTATTTAAAGACCTTCCCCTTTATGAAAGAGAAAGAAGAGAAAATATCTTCCTTTTCCTTTCTTAAGAAATTTGGGGTAAAAAAGAATAGCCAAAATAAACCACCTGAATAAAAGAATGGATAGCAATTCCTCAAAACTTATCATTCACTCATTCAAAATTCACGTACCCACTCACTCATACAACATTAACGCCCATGATACAGACTAATACATCCCCCATACAGGAAGCTACCTTATCACAGGTACTGCAGAAACTCCGTTGGAAAACCATTAAGCTGACCTATCAGGTCATGGAAGACGGGAGACTGCCCCGTCAGAAAGCCTCCGGCCTGAGAGGTATGCTGGGACATGTCCTCATGGAGAAAGCGCCAGACTTATATGAAGCTATCTTTGAGGTGAAAAATGTGTGGGAGCATCCCATGGGCAGACGGTATAGAGACATCTGTTCACCCTATATTATTTCTGTGCCGGATTTAAGGAAAGATTTTCGAAAGGGAGGCCAACTGGATGTTTATCTCACCCTCATAGGGCAGGCAGAAAACCATTTTCCCAGACTACTGGGCCTGATACAAGACTGGCAGGGAAGAGGGATAGGGAAAGAACACATTCCTCTTAAGCTGACAGCCATGAACATGATGCAGCCTTATACAGGTATACCTGTGAAAGAACCCTTTAGGTTGGAGCTTTACTTCCGTACCCCCTTGGTAGTAAAAACGGAAGATCATAGCATGGCGGCTGTTACCTTACCTTTGCTGGTCCACCGAATGGCGGAGCGAATGGCCATTCTCTCCCATTTTCACTGTGGTTCTGAACTCATCACTGACTTTGAAGACTACAAAGAGCTGGCAGCCAAGGCCATATGGGCGGAAATGGATCTCAGGAGAGTATACTGGTCCCGCTACTCCACTAGACAAGCACAAGCCTCTCAGGTAGGCGGCTGGGTAGGTAAGCTGGCCTTTGATGAAGTAGATACCCGCCTGCTACCCCTTTTCTATCTGGCCAAGCATCTCCACTTGGGGAAATGCACTACCTGGGGTATGGGCAGAATCAACTATGAGCTGACACCTTTACCTGTGACAGCGGACTATCTGCTGGAACAGCTATAAGATACCCCCATCAGCCACATGCGTTATTTGACATAAAACTTTCATCATGTGGCGGATGCTTCTTTTTTGTGTAAAGCCCTGCGGGGCATTAAGACTTGATGGCCAGGAAGGCTCCTTTCGTCTTAGCTGTGAAGTCCATTGGACAGTAAGCCCTGAGGGGCATTAAGACACTGGAAGGACAGGTCTTGCTGCTTTCCTTTGTAGCCGGAAGTCCATTGGACGGTAAGCTCTGAGAAGCGGAACGGGGTATTGAGAAGGAGGGGCGAAAAATTTTTCGCCCTTACTAAAACGGTTTATGCAAAAAGCCCTATGCCTCAAATTGTGGGTTGGGGTGCACGAAAGCGGGGAGGACGGCTTGTGGGTAGGCCTTGGTTATTTCGTGCTAGATTTTTGCTTCGTTTTCATCATGGAAAATGAAGAAGAGACTAGAAATTAAGCCTTGCGGGGCATTAAGACACCTTTGGTGCTGCGCAACTCACGATGAGCAAAGTTATCATGAGGTCCATTGGACAGTAAGCCCTGCCCCTCAAATTGTGGGTTAGGGTGCACGAAAGCGGGGAGGACGGCCTGAGGGAAGGCTTTGGTTATTTCGTGCTAGATTTTTGCTTCGTTTTCATCATGGAAAATGAAGAATACACCAGACAGTAAGTTCTGGGAAGCGGAACAGGGCATTGAGAAGGAGGGGCGAAAAATTTTTCGCCTTTACTAAAACGGTTTATACAAAAAGCCCTGCGGGGCATAAAGCCGAAAGCTTTTGGATCAGGGGTAATCGTTAGGCTCAGATCATGATCTGAGCCAACCACACAGAAACCCCAAAATCCCTTGCGAAGATTCTTCATTTTCATAGTATGCTGATTATGAGGCAGATAGCTAATTTGCGATAAAATGGGTATTTCCAAAATCTTCGCAAATCCCCCTTTAGTGGTGAAAATTGATTTCATTTGCGAACATTTCTCAAAATCCCTAAAGATAGGATTTATAACTATCTGATAGTGAGGCTCTTATTTTTAGTAAAAAATGCAATCTTCGCAAAGGGGTATTCTGAGATAATTTCTAAAATCTCTTGCGAACATTTTCAAAAATATACTATGCTGATAATCAGTTTATTAAACCATTTCGAACCCCGAAAAGTGCTGTTGCGTGATTCTTAAAGAATGACCCTTTGCGAACATTTTTGGAGAATTGTATATCTGGCTGAAAATGAGCATATTAGCTGTAGGCTTGGGACAGGAGTAGAACGAGTAGTAGGGGTAATAAGCTGACAATCAATGGGTCCATTGGACAGTAAGCCCTGCGGGGCATTAAGACAACTTTTTTAATATGATCAATGTGGTGATAGATGAGTCCATTGGACAGTAAGCCCTGCGGGGCATTAAGACAAAAAATAGTTTTTTGATATTTTTGTATTTAAGAATAAGTCCATTGGACAGTAAGCCCTGCGGGGCATTAAGACCTAATTGCTGTATCCCTGTAAAATTCAGGATGCCGGTCCATTGGACAGTAAGCCCTGCGGGGCATTAAGACCTCCGGGCCAGGAGAAGTGAAAATAGAATATCACCTGGTCCATTGGACAGTAAGCCCTGCGGGGCATTAAGACGAGCTTTCCTGAGTTCCTAGCGTATCTACTCTACTGGTCCATTGGACAGTAAGCCCTGCGGGGCA
>JBCCLI010000499.1:0-4415 GCA_039026975.1 Bacteroidota bacterium
ATCTGGAGAAGCACAGCAGCCTATATTAGTGTAGCTGGTACTATTATCATTCTCACAGTTAGCTGATTCACATACGTCTACTCCACTCTCATCACCATTCAGAATATTATCCTGACAACTCCACCCATTTCTGATGACATTCGCTTCAGCTGCAAGTTCATTAAGTATATTGGATTGTTCCTGGCTGAGAGTTGAGATGATGTTCTCATTCTCAAGTGGATCTTCCTGTAAGTCATAAAACTCCTGGGGACCATTATTGAAGTTGATCAGTTTGTACCGCTCCCCTCTGATGGTCCAGGCTTCATCATTTTCTGTATAGGCATAGGGTCTTTCCTGGAAGCTGGTGTTTGTAAACATGGGTTTCATACTCAGGCTGTTAAACACTCCTCCCTCCAATTCTACTCCAGCCATTTCAAGAATGGTAGCATGTAAATCTACTGATTGTACCAAGGCATCTTCTTGTACACCGGTTCTACTTACCCCTTTTCCTGAAATAAACATGGGAACATTAACTCCTCCCTGATACACAGACCCTTTTCCATGACCACTCGGAAAAGCCTGTAAAAGACTATTAGGGGTTCCATTATCCCCCATATAGATGATTAGTGTATTCTCTAGTACTTCAGGTGGGATATTCTCCAGTAATCTGGCAATTTCAAAATCCAGGGATTCTACCATAGCCATATACCGGTGGAGATTAGTATTCACTACATCTCTTGTATACATGGAATCCGGTGGTGTATGAAAGGGACTATGTGGTGCTACATGTGCCAGCCATAGAAACCAGGGCTGATTTTGCTGGTTTACCCAGTCTATGGCTTTATTGGTCAGGTGAGTAGTGATGTACTCATCTACCTGTATGGTTTGTTTATCCGAAGTGGTCTTTTCCCAGCTGAAATAATCGTCGCCTACCCCTCCTCTTATAAGCCCTTCAAAGTGATCCACGCTATGCTGTTCTGGATGGGAGAGATCTATTGGACTAGAAAGGTGCCATTTTCCTATTACTGCATGGGTGTAGGAATTATTAGTCTGGTTATCCAGTTCTTTAAAGATGGAAGAATGTTCAAGGCTGAGGTTACCAGGAACGCCTAATACCCCTGTTTTTACGCCGTATTTCCCACTCATAATGGTAGCTCTGGTAGGCGCACAAATGGGGGTAGACCAGGCATTGGTGAACATAATGCCAGCGTCACGTAAGCTGTCTAAGGTGGGAGTGGTTGGCATTTGGGCATTTTGCATATAGCCATTCGTGGCGTCTACCCCAAGATCATCAGATATGATCAATAGTATATTGGGCTGATCTGGATCAGTCTGGGATTTGAGAGGCAGTACCAAAGAGAAAAGAAGGAGGATTATAAGAGCTGGTAAAAGGCGGATGTCATAGCACCCAGGGAAAAAGCTCATAGTAACGTTATCAGTCTATAAACTAAAACGACAAGTTTATACTAAGTAGTTCGATCCACAAGGAGATTTTATAGGATATCTTTCTTTTATTTCTTTGCGACTTCGCGTCTTGGCGTGATTTTTTTGTCACCCTAAGTCCCCCTTATGTTTTGAGGAGGCTTAGGTTCCTTCCCTATAGGCTCTCCAATAGGAAGTAGTAAGTTCTTCTATTTGTGAAGCAGACTTTTCTAGGTAAGCAATATTAAACGCGACTACCTCTTTATTTTTTTTAAGCGTGAGTTCCAAAAGGAGAAAATGTAATCCCCCACTACTTTTAGTTTTTGCGCGAATAGATTTGATCATACTCCATGGAATCATATCATGTTTGGCAAAGCTAATCCCCTCCTCAAGTAGGGTGATTTGGGCAGGATTATAAATCAAAATAGGGAGTAAGTTTATAGAGGATAATAATTGAGCCTATGATTAACAAAAGACCTAAGCCTACAATTCCAATGAAAAAGCACCATATACCAATAAGGATTGCTGCTCCGAAAACATATGGGAGAATTAACCTAACAAGAGGAGAGTATTTGATGGTGGTTATAGCTGGAAGTTCTTTCATTTATGATTATTGTCCTAATTTCTCCAACCTTTCCGCCGCCTGATCCATGGTCTCCTCTTTCTTCGCGAAGCACAATCTGATAACCTTTTGGTCAGGTGCCTGGGTATAAAAAGGGCTAAGGGGGATAGCCGCTACGCCTATTTCTCGGGTAAGGTATTTGGCAAATTCAGCATCGGATAACTCACTAAGACCTTCATAACCGAACAACTGGAAGAAGGTACCTTTTGATAGTAGGGGTTGGAGAGGGGTAGCTTCTAACGCTTGATTCAGATAGTCTCGTTTTTGTTGGTAGAATCCAGGCAATTCTTCATAATGGGCAGGTACCTGCAGGTACTCTGCCAAAGCATACTGGGTAAAGGAATTAACGCTAAAGACATTCCACTGATGGATATTCTTAAATTCTTGCATGAGGGGAGCAGGCCCTACACAATAGCCGATTTTCCAACCCGTACTGTGAAAAGTCTTTCCGAAAGAAAATACGCTTATGCATTGTTGGAAAAGGGCGGGATATGTTAAGGCTGACTGATGAGCCAGACCGTCATAGATCAAGTGTTCATATACCTCATCACTCAGGACAATGATATCCTTACCGGAAACGAGTTGTTCCAGGGCCTGTAGGTCTTCAGTTGAGAGGACGGTCCCGGTAGGATTATGGGGCGTATTAATCATGATCATACGCGTCTTATCTGTGATCATAGCTTCCACCTGGTTCCAGTCTACCTGATAGGTAGGGTAGGGAAGGACGTAAGGCTTAGGAATACCACCGGCTATCTGTATGGCTGGTGCATACGAGTCAAAGGCAGGCTCAAACAGGATAACTTCTTCTCCTTGATCTACAAATGCCATGATAGTGGTAAATAGTCCCTGCGTGGCACCGGCAGTTATGCAGATCTCTGTATCAGGGTCTACTTTAATCCCATAGCTTCTATTCAGCTTAGTGGAAATAGCTGCCCGCAACTCTAGAGATCCCGGCATAGGGCAATACTGATTTTTTCCCGCGTTCAGGTGTTTGGAGACTAACTCTCTTAAGAGCGGAGAATTATCAAAATCCGGAAATCCCTGCCCCAGGTTAATGGCGTTATGCTCCTTCGCCAGGGCAGACATAACGGTAAAGATGGTGGTTTCTGAAGCGGGGAGTTTTGAGGTGAAGTTCATTTAGCTGAGTTCGTTAGCTTCTTTAAGGACTTTTTGATCAAGGTTATCGTCTATCCGAAAACCTGCTTTTTCTCTTAAGTCATTCAGAAGGGGCTTAATTTTCGGAATTAGGGCTGATTTCTTAGCAATCAATAAAATGCCCAAAAGCCCAATTACGGGTATACCCATAGAAATGGCAATTGATCTTCCTTTCTTCTCATCAATAGCCAGGAAGTCAGGCTGAATCTCCTTTGAAAGGGCAACAGCTGAAGCTTCACCTTTATCTAGTACGGAGAAGAGGCTTTCTTCTAATTCCTTATTAGAAGGACTCATGATAGTTAACCAACTAGCATTATCAATAGGAGAAAGATCAAACCCAAAATCGGAGAGTCTGCCTAGTTCATCCTTAACTTTTTGGGGAATGACTACTTCTTCATAAATCTCAGGTAACAGTGAAAGCATTTCTAAAGAAAGGAGGGCACTTAATACAGAGGTATCACTTACGATTATCAAACTCTGGAAATTTTTCTTTTATGACCGAGAGATCCTTTTCAAATTCTTCTAAATCATAGGAAACGGATATTTCCCTTTCTGCTAGTTTTTGTTGGAAGATCATTTTAGGTAAACCCGTAAACTCACTAGCCTTACCCAAGGATAGTATATCCTTAGTGTAAAGGTAAATACCTAGCTCTATCCTGAACTCCTCTTCGGACATGTTTGCTGAGGCTAGTATGTCATCACTTATTTCGAAACCCATGATACTTTCTTGTTTACTTAACATACGGTATTTCTCATAAAACTGCTAATTCTACAGGCCTGCTGTTCACTTCTTAACCAAAGTCAATGAAATCCATGGGAGCTGCTTCTACCTTGCGACTATCAATTACACACAGGGAACCTAAGGATAGTATAAGTGAGTAAGTTACCAAGCAGCACAAGTATGAAAGCAATCGTTTATTCACAGTATGGCCCACCGGAAGTGCTTAAGCTTCAGGATGTGGCCCGACCAGAACCTAAAGACAATGAGGTATTGGTGAAGATCCATGCCACCACCGTAAATTCTGCTAATTGGAGACTGAGAAAAGCTGATCCTTTCATCATCAGGTTAATGTACGGTATTACAAAGCCCAGGAACCCTATCCTGGGGAATGAGTTTGCCGGAGAGATTGTGGCAGTAGGAAAAGATGTCATCCGTTTTGAGAAAGGAGATAAGGTGTTTGGCTACACAGATTTTGGTACGTATGCTGAGTATGTGTCTGTTTCGGAGGAAGGCGTC
>JBCCLI010000500.1:0-4415 GCA_039026975.1 Bacteroidota bacterium
AGGGACTTTACCTGAGCAGAGTTAGCAGGAGCCAGGGCTACATAGAATTTCTTGGCGTACTTGGCAAATACCCCTTTACCCCATTCATTGACGGTTCCGCTGTACTCCCAGTCAAAGCCATAAAAGCTAAGGGGTCCCTTATTAGCCTTGGTGAGTTCAGATAAGCTCATGCCTACGCTGATCTGCTGCGGTAGGTACCATTTACTATTAGGAGAGAGTAAATAGATAGCCTTCACCTTGGTTCTCTCCGCATCCTTCCAGGTAATAGCTGCCTCATCATAAGTACCTGGAAAAATGATGGAGCAGGATTCTGTCTTATTAACTGAGGTAGCTACTTTCCCTCTTTTAACTTTGGAAGCACCAAATAACTGAGTTAACTGATCCTCGGTAGTATTTACCATAATATTGCCGAAACTCTTACCTGGAATGACCAGCCACTCCTGACTGGAAGTAGGGATCTGCTCCCCATTACTGAGGGAGCGAGAAACAGCCTCTGGAGAGAGCTGATTGCCCAAGCCTGTCAGTAGCTCGTTTAGGTCTGGCCTGATAAACCGGACTCCTCCCTGATGTACCCAACCCATGGTACCAGAAGCTGTTTTGATCAGTATCCAGGGTTCATGGTAGCGTTGGCCGCGGAGAGAGAAGGTGGACTTCCTCATGGTTCGTTGGTAGAGATATTCTGCCACCTCCCCTTGCTGCATGGTACCTATCTGCGGCATGTCTTTCCCCGGCTGACTCTTAATAATCAACTTATCTACCCAGGCTTCCACCCTATTAGGCTGACTAAGCTCTTTTGCCTCTGTCGAAAGATCACCTAGTCCCTCTATCACCTCATTTACTAAAGGATCTTGTGTGAGCTTCTCTCGCTGAGCTGGAGGAAGGTAGGGCTCACAAGCAGAAAATATGAAAATAAATAGCCCTAAAAAGGTAAACAAAATAGATTTCATAGGGTCAAAAAACTGTTTTTTTACTGAATTTTTAAGCTAGAAAAATGGTCTTAAGGATATATAAATTATTGAATATGAGCAACTTTCCTAAAAAATTTCAAACTTTTCCACGTCTGTTTGAGTTATGAAGATCAAAAGTTAAACAAAACTCTTATGAAAACGACGGAAGTTACATCTAGCTGGTCAGCGACCGAGGTAGGGACTCTAACCCGCACGCTGAAAGCGATTGCACATCCGGTCCGTCTTGCTATTATCACTATGCTCCAGAATGAGCATTCAATGACTGTCACACAGATCTATACCAGACTGAATGCTGACCAGTCTTTTATTTCTCATCATCTGAGTATTCTACGTGATAAGAACGTACTGGGTACGCAAAGAAAGGGAAAATTCATCCACTATTATTTGAAAAATAGTGCGTATCTGGAATTGATTGATTGCCTGAGTACCATGGAGGATTCATATTAGTATTCTCCTATATCTTATATGAACTGCTCCTGTATAGGTTGAAGGCTATTTCAGGATATATCCGGTGGGATCATGTTCTTATAGTGGCCATTTAGCCTCGCCTTCGATTTTAATCTTTCTGTCTCTCTTACAATAGGGATGATTTCATCTAGGTGGGTTTTAATAAAGTCCATCCTATTGACTTCAGAATCTATAGAAAGAAGGTGAATCTTCTGCTTTAAGTTCAGTCCTATGTGCTGAGCTATAAGAAAAGATTCTACTTCTTGAGGAGAGGTAACTACTTCTTTTTGAATTCCTAATGCATCATGTAGCTCCTGCATGAGGTCATATACCTCTGATTGCAGGACTATGTCTACACCTTCATAATCTGGAAGCCACTCTACCTCTCCTCCAGGGTATAGCTTTCCGTCCACTTTATGATCAAAGTTCAACAAACGAGCCCTGCGTTTACCTACCGCAGTAACATTCATTTCTCCGTCAGGAAAAACTTTATCCAGGCTTACAACTTCCACTTCTGTGATAAATCCTGCTAATTCTTGCTCTACTACGGCTGGTATACCAAAGGAGGCACTTTGATCCAGGCACTCATTTACTAGCTGTTTATACCTAGGTTCAAATATGTAGAGCTTGAGCATTTCTCCGGGAAACACTGTCAGGTTCAGCGGAAACAACGGTAGATAAACAGACATAGTTTAGGTTGACTTTAACAGTCAGTCAGGTTTTTGGTTTGCCTACTCGCTTAAACAACTCTACTTTCTTGTCAATAGTTTATAATTTTCTGAGAATAGATGAAGAAGATGAAAGTGCCATTTCCCAAATGAAATAAGCAGCTACTCCCAGGTATTCCAAGGCCACTAAGCCTAACTGTTCATAGTAGGTATCAGACGTATAGGCAGCGTAAGAAAGGACTACCAACAAGGTCCAGACAAGCACATACCTGTAAGAGGTAAATAGTGAAAACATCAGTAGGGTGGTGAGGTACCATGGATGCACTATACTAGCTAAAAGCAGGTATATACTGAATGCCCACATACTCACTTTCATGAATTGGGGCCAGGTAATCTTTTTCTCCATGATGGCTACTAGTCCTATCCCTCCTATCACCAATAAAGGTAACAGCTTTCCGATGGTGGCTATCATATTATACCCTTTCCACTGATACCCTATCCAGCGCAGGAGGTAGTATACACTCGCATTGAATTCAAACCGCTGAAAATATAGCTCAAGACTTTCTCCCATATGGCTAATCATTTCCGTATCTAGTATGGGGATGAACATGAGCACAAGCCATAGAGCTACCAGGGCCCCAAACCCTATAGCCCTTCCCCATCCTAGCCGCTTAATAAGAAAAGGGCCTAGCATAATAGGAAGTAGTTTACTGGCCACAGAGAGCGCAAAGCTGAGCGTAGCAGCCACCCATTTTTTCTGATAAGCTAGCCACACAAACAGCAATAGAAAGTAGATCATGAAGGCCTCGAAATGGAGATTCCCACAAAGCTCAATGATCACCAAGGGGTTAAAGGCATATATACCCCATCTACTTAGGGGAAGCTCCCAGACCTCTAGCAGCCTCCATATAAGAAAAAGACTCCCTAGCTCAGCCAGGAATATGAAACTTTTCATAATGAGCACAGCCCCATAGATACTATCAGGAGAAAGCCAGGCTGCCAGGAAAAAAATCAGCTGGTTGACAGGAGGATATATAGTGAAGTAATCTGGTGAATTGAGACCAGTAAACAGGTTATCTGTCAGGCCCAGAGACTGTGCCATCTCCTGATCAGCCCAAATCTCTGTAGGAAGGGCCTGAAAAGGATTCACTCCATGTACCAGTAAATGCCCATCCCAAATAAAGCGGAAATAGTCGTCAGACAACTCAGGAAGAGCAAATACGGCGAGCAGCCTAAATAAGATGGCTGCACCAATAAATATATACAGCTTATTAGAAGAGAGATTCTGAAAGTAGGTAAGCTGCTTAATGAGCCACAAGTAGCCTATGCTTATCAAGCTGTAGCCCGTTAGCAGGCTAATAAAATCTGTACGAGGCACAAAATAAAGCAGCCATACATATATGGCTGCTGAAAAAAAGATGACAAAAATATAAGTTATGGGTTTCACACCAACACAGTATCTTTTACTAAGGTCCTTACGGCCTCTATAATGGCAGCTTGATCATACTTACACTCGGCCCATAGCTCTTTCTGCGTTCCGTGCTCTATATACCTGTCTGGAATTCCCAGTCTGATTACTTTAGCCGTATATCCATGATCCGCCATAAACTCAAGAATAGCAGAACCAAACCCTCCCATGATACAACCATCTTCAACTGTCACTACCTTTTTGTAAGAGGAGAATACCTCATGTAGCATATCCTCATCTAAGGGCTTCACAAAACGCATATCATAATGCCCTGGATGAATTCCTTCAGCAGCTAGTTCTTCTATAGAGGCCTGTGCGAAGTTCCCTGGATGGCCAATGGTTAATATAGCTACTCCCTCCCCTTCCGTAAGCTTACGACCTTTTCCTACGGGGATCAGTTCCATAGGGGTTCTCCATTCAGGCATCACGCCTTTCCCTCTAGGATATCTGATGGAGAATGGTCCCATATCATCCTGACTAGCAGTATACATAAGATTTCTCAACTCAGCCTCATTCATGGGGGCTGACACTATCATATTAGGAATGCAACGGAAATAGGCTATATCATACGCTCCCTGATGAGTAGGCCCATCTGCACCGGCTAATCCTGCTCTGTCTAAGCAGAATACCACATTAAGGTTTTGGATGGCTACATCATGGATAACCTGGTCATACGCCCGCTGCATAAAGGTAGAGTAAATATTACAGAATGGCGTCAACCCTTGTGTGGCTAGACCAGCAGAGAACGTAACTGCGTGCTGCTCCGCTATCCCTACATCAAAGGATCTGTCAGGCATCTCTGCCAACATATATTTTAGGCTGCACCCACTAGGCATAGCGGGGGTCACCCCCATAATTTTTTCA
>JBCCLI010000501.1:0-4409 GCA_039026975.1 Bacteroidota bacterium
CAAGATGCCTTAGGGGTTAGACAAGAGTATGACTCTGTAGCAAGTTTACCATTGATTGAGCCAGGCGTGGGCTATTGGCTGATAAGGGACGGGGAATTTGGGAACCAGTATAATACAGGCTCAGGTAATACGGTGCGTGCCTATGCTGACTCTCCCTTTGTGTGGACCCTTACCTCAGGGTATAACCAGATAGGAAACCCCTATAACTTTAACCTTAAGTGGTCAGACATTATAGATTACAACAAGGCAAATGGTTCCTCCGTTTCACCAGATTCTCTGGATAAACTAGACCTGAATACGTTTGAAGAATTTTACAGGCTAGATGATGATGTACTCCTAAGGAATCAGGGAGCATTTGTGTACACCAATATCCCTATAGAACTAAAGATTCCGGTAACCAAAAATATAGGTGTTCAATCACTTAGGACGAGTACAGGTGATGATTTCCCTGAAAGGCTAGAACCTATAGATGCTACTAACTGGATGGTAGATATACGCTTGAGGAAGGGAGATATTCCTAGTTGGATGGGGGCCATAGGCATGAATAAAACAGCCATTCAGAGTTATGATAAACATGATGTCATTGCCCCACCAAAGTCCTTTGGCTACTCTGAACTGGTCAGCTACCATCCTGAGTATGCCAGTCCCAGGTTTGGGGTAGATGTAGTGCCTACGCAGGAGAGCTATGTGTGGGAGATGGTCTTAGAGCAGTTAGATGCAGAAGACCCTGTCTACTTTGAGTGGAATCCTTCTTACTTTGGGAATGGAGATAAGGAACTCATTCTCTATGATGTAGAGAAACAGAAGCCTGTGAATATGAGAATGGTGAACCAGTATGTAAGCTGGTCTTCCTCCAAGAATAGACCCTTCAAGATCTACTATGGACCGCAGGCTTTCATAGATTCTGTGTTACGTCCTGATGCGTTATTGCTAGGAGAGGCTTATCCTAATCCAGCGCAAGAGGAATTGACCATACCATTTACCCTGCCTCCTTCTGCTGCTGATTATGCAGTAAGCCTGGAGATGTATAATACCTTGGGGCAGAAACTGTTTACCCTCTTTGAAGGAAGAATGACTGAAGGCTTCCATGAGCAACAGGTAAACCTGAGTAACCCTGGGGGCGAGCAGCTGTCTAATGGCGTATACTTGTATAAATTGAGGGTGAAGGGAAGAGAACAATCTTATGAGGAGGTAAAACGATTCGTGATCAAGAAATAATACCTGAAAAGCCAATGCAAAAGCAGATACATATAATTGCCTTTTTCATCGCGCTTCTGGGAATAGGAGCTGTAGCAGAGGCTCAACCGGTAGTGGGAAGATCTAATTCAGTTACGATTAACTTTGGATATCCATTGATAGAATATGATGCTTCTCCCACCTTTAATGATGTGAATGACAATAATACCATAGATGTAGGAGAAAGTGTATTAATAGCCTTCAACATACGGAATAAGGGGAAGTACGTAGCTAATAATGTAACTGTGCAGACTCAGATAGATGAACGTATACCGGGTCTACAACTCCCTGCCCCTAAGAATTATGGTAATATAGCTCCCGGTGGGGAGCGATTCGTGAAATTGGTAATCAAGAGTGATAGTACCTTGGCAGCCGGAGTAGCCAGCTTAAAATTCAACATCATTGAGAATGCAGATAGTGCTGGTCAGATTTACTATGCCGTAAATACTGCGGATGTAGCCAGAAAAGCGAAACTCAGGTTTACCAGCCATAAATTCTTCACGGCTAATAATAGAATCGCCAGAGAAAAACCCTTTACCTTAAGATTAGACTTACAAAACCTGGGGAATTCCGTAGCTAGAGAATTAGTATTCGATTTTGATGTGCCTAAGCAGGTCTTAATTGAAACCCCTATAGAAGAGCTTTCCATGCAGTCCCTGCAACCAGGTGAGATTAGAGAAATCAAGATAGAGATGCTGATAGGGATAAACTATTTTGATGCTAATGTCCCCATCAAAATCTCAGTAACAGAAAAGACAGGCCAGAGTAGGGATATCCAAACCGTGGTAGCCAAAATTAACGCTTTCAGGTAATCAGGCCTACGCATCCATTATAAGGAGACTCCATGTAAGTCTTCCTGATGTCCTCGCATGGGGTAGACTGTATCGACCGGGAAAACCCTTCGTAGCTTTTGTAAAGTAAGCTCCCAAAAAAGAGGGAACCACATAGCTGTAATTCCCTATGATTCAAACTACATATCTGCTATTCCATGACTCCTTCTACCTCCGAGGAGTCAGCCGCCATTTGCTGCATTTCTAACAGCTTGACCTCCTCAAATTCTTTTTCCGTAATTTCTTTAATAGAGGCTAGTCCTTTTTCAAAGTCTGGTCCTACCATACCATCCATAAATTGGGCAATTACTTTCCCTATGGGATTCATGCCCATGTCTCCTTCCATACCCCAGGTAACGGTAGTTTGGTCTCCACTGGGTTCGAACGTCCAGCTTCCGTAGCCGGGGTCCATGCCTTCAAATTCCAGCTTGGTTTTAATAAAAGTACCGGCCTGACTTTCTACTATAGACAGCTTACCATTACCTACCTCATCGTTGTCACTTTGCCATGAGTACCACCCACCCTCTCCTTGTGTATTTTCTCCAAAGGTAAGGGCCATATTAGGATCCTTTTGAATCCAGGGCATCCAATTGGGCCATTGCTTGAAATCATTTACATGTGCAAAAATAGTTTCCGCGGGTGCATCCATTGTGAGGGATCTTTCTACTTTGTATTCAGAAGGAAGCATCATCATAATCCCAAACAGCACAGCTATTACTGCTACAGCAGCAAACAGGAATCTTTTCATAATGATCTAGTTAGGTCAAGTGTTTTCAAAAAATAACTGCAGACTAGTTAGCACTTAGTCTGCAGTTTTTCAAGCCTTTATGTATCTAGCTGCCTATTAGCGCACGCACTAGGAAGGCTGTCTTCTCAAGGTACTAGGATCAAACTCCCAGCCCAGAATAGTACAGAAATCATACTCCTCAGGATTAGGGAGGTAAGCTCTGGCTTTCTCATAATCCATAGGCGTGATAACATGCATGTCTGAGAATACCATCTTAGCTAGCTCCGAAGAGATGTCTACCGGACGAGGAGGGATTTTTCCGGTAGTGGGATCTTCAATATCCTTCAGATAGATGGGTTCTATGTTAGCTTTAGAGCTGGTAGATACAATAGCCCCACTTACTCCATCATGGAAAAGCTTTCTGGCGCCCATGCCCAGGAGGGTACATAGGGTCAGGTCATAGGCCACAGGTGGACAGCATCTAAGCTCATACCCTAGTTCTACCGGCCGACTCTTAATATCAATACCAAGCTCCTTAAGTTTTCTCTGTACTAAGACATTAAAAATATGGGCTTTACTGACATTCCCCAGCTCTGGATGACCATGCTCATCATAGGTGAAGCTAACACCTGAGTTCTTGATCTCGTCGCTACTCAGGAAATGGAAAATCCCTTCACTAAGGATGGCTACCCCATGTTCTACCCCATCTATCATCCGCTTGACCATGGAAGAAATCATGAGTTTTACAATCCTGTCTATGGTGATTTCTACCTTATTAAACATTTCAGGAATGATGATGATAGGGAAGTGACAGCTGGTTCCTATTTCAAAGGCCAAGTGGCCAGCAGATCTGCCCATACTGGAGATCACAAACCAGTTTCCGCTCGTGCGGGCATCTTCATAGACAATATTTCCCAGCTTTACTCCCTGGTCTTTGGCTGAGTTAAAACCAAAAGTAGGTGTTCTGCCCGGTAGGGGAATGTCATTATCTATGGTTTTAGGGACGTGTATGTTCTGAATCTTAACATGATTCTTGGTTAGGTACTTGGTAAGCCTGTTGGCAGTAGAGGCAGTATCATCTCCTCCTATAGTTACTAACAACTTGACGTTATTATTTTCAAAGAATTCAGTAGAGAATTCATGGTCTTTGGGCTTATACCTACTCATTCTGAGCGTAGACCCCCCTCTAGGGAAAATTCTGTCAGCATAGAGGAAATCTATGTTCACCGTGACAGCTTGTCCGTTAAACAGATTTTTATATCCATCATGTATACCAATAATGCGAAAACCGTCTTTTAGAAAAACCTTCGCTATGGTACTGATAACAGTATTAATTCCGGGAGCAGGGCCTCCTGCACAGAGAATAGCAACAGATGGTTTCATGTAGAATGTGTTTTGTTAATGATCTTAAATGCGAAACTTGTCGCTTGTACGCTACTTAGGTATTTTACGCCAAGTTATATTGTAGGATGAATTAAGTGCTGATTTTGATTTTTGTCAACAAAACTTGTGTAAAACTGCAAAAGTTTGGTACTCAGAGGAGAATAGTTAACATTGTTCTATTGAACAAGTTGCTAATCTTATACCACCTTTTAACTCAAATATATGGCCGTAGA
>JBCCLI010000502.1:0-4402 GCA_039026975.1 Bacteroidota bacterium
AATAGTGTTTGGTCTGGATAGAGGAATTTTTCCGTATTTGACATATCATAATTTGATATATCAAATATATAAGTAATTGTCTAAAAATAAAACCTCTCTAATGATTCCCATTCATAACCAACTTGTACTTTTTGGGCTACTCCATATCCAGAATCTTCCCTCTGTTTAGAAGATTATGGGGATCCATACTTTGCTTGAGGGTTTTCATCAACTGGATTTCTGCTTCTGACCTACAGAGATTTAGGTAAGCTTTTTTGTCCTCCCCCACGCCATGCTCTGCTGAGATGGATCCATTCATCTCCCCCACCCTTTCGTAGATGATGGCATTTATTTTGTTAGTCAGGTTCGGATCATGATGTGCTTTCCCTACCAGAAAGTGAATGTTTCCATCAGCTACATGCCCAAAAGCATACACCTCCTCTACCCCATCCAGCTTCTCTACTATAGGGGTTACCTGAGTTACATAGGCTCCAATGTCTCCTGTAGGGATGCTAATGTCATAATGCTGGTCTATGGTTACAGAGCTGACCAACGCATCTACGTTCTCACGTATACCCCAAAACCACGTCAATTCGGATGGACTACTGGCAAATGCTGCCTCTTCTATCCAACCTTTCTCCATGCATACTTCCAGTAATTCTTCTAACCTTGCCTGATCTTGTTTGGGGGCACTGCCCTGGGTTTCCAGCAATACATAATAAGGAAATCCATATGGAATAGGCGGCGGCGAGGCTTGCTGATTAAGCGTCATTTGCCTGTAAGCCCTTTCCCACATAAGTTCAAAACCACTTAAATTCCCTGCCAATCCTGCATCCATATACCTGAGAAGTCGGGTTACGTCCTCATAGGATTTCAGGGCTACAAATGCGGCATTTCGGCTGATAGGCGATTCCCTCAATCGGAATACAGCTTTGGTTACTATTCCCAATGTTCCCTCAGATCCTATGAACAACTGCTTGAGGTCATAGCCGGAATTGTTCTTGATCAGCTTCTTCATGGAAGAAATAATGCTTCCATCTGCCAGTACCACCTCCAGTCCCAGGACCAGATCACGGGTCATGCCATAACGGAATACCTGTAACCCTCCTGCATTAGAAGAAATCATTCCACCCACCTGAGCTGAGCCCTTTGCCCCAAAGGTTAAGGGAAATATCAACCCTTTTTCTGATACAGCCTGATGGACGTTCTCCAGAATTACGCCCGCTTGAACGGTTATGGCTCGACTAACTTCATCTATCTCTTCTATCCCTGTCATTCTCTCCGTAGAGATCACCAGGTCCGCTTCTTTAGACTCTGTTCCTCCCACCAAATTGGTAAGGCCTCCATGGACTACTACTGTCTGCTTGTGCTGGTGGCAGGTGCGCATGATAGCAGAAACATCTGCTGTGGAGGTAGGCAGGAGGACTGCTTTTGCTTTGAGAGGAATATCCATCTTCCATACATGGGTATAGCGGTCAGCCAAGGAGTCTCCTATCAGGACTTTATCTGTTCCGAGTTTATTTGTCAATTCTTCCAATATGTCTTGGCTCATGGCATCCTTTGTTTAGTAAAAGAAATGAGTCTTTTTAGACAAACAGGACCATTAAGGCCCCAATAATAATAAAGGTATAAAGATAGATACGGTAGAACTTCTCACTGATCAGATGAACGATTTTCTTGGCCACAAAAAACCCGATGAATATTGGGAGAATCAAGTATGCATCCAGCTTTAGCGTATCCCATGTGATGGTATGCCAGACAAATATGTGGAAAGGCAGTTTGATGAGATTGACGAAAAAGAAAACCAGGGTGCTGGTCCCAATCAACTCCAGTTTGGGCATTCGGGTTAGCAGAAAGTAAATGTTAGACAGACTTCCTGCAAAGTTCCCCATCATGGAATAGAAACCTGCTCCGCTGGCCAGGATTCCTGTGAAAAACATATTGGGGTTCATGTTCTTTTTCCCATATCTCTCCCACGAGAACATAATGACCAGACCGAGGATGATAAGAACAGCTAACAACTTCTTGAAAATATCTTCAGACAAGTCTTTACCTGCCCATGTGGCTATCAACACACCCAGTATGGCAAAAGGAAGAAAGCGCCAGATATGCTCCTTTCTTATATGCTTGTGGAAGTATGAAAGTGCGATTAAGTCTCCTACTATGATTAGCGGAACTATTATCCCTGTAGCCGCCTTCATTCCATGAGGAATCCCCATAAGCAGAATAATGATAGGGCCTGTTCCTTTTAGTCCTCCCTTAGAAATCCCCACGAGAAAGGCAGAGAAAAAGGATAATACCCAGATGAGCATAGGGAAATGGCTTAGGTTGATCTAAACGGACTTAGTTACCCAATAATTTTTTCAGATCAAAAGTAGGGTGCGCTTTTACTTTGCTCGTTTGAAGGGCAGATTGATAATTAAAGCTCTTTGTATGAAACGACTTTTAACGTGCTCTTTCACCCTTCTGCTCTGTTATGAAATGTCTGCTCAGTTCCGGCACTATGATTACCTGGGAGCTGGCCATCAAAATGAGGTGGCAGTAACCGTAAGTTCTGCTGGAGGCAATGCCACAGGCATAAAAACCATTGATGGCTTTCCTATAACTAATCAGGAACAGCTAGCAGATGCTTCCCGTTTTCTGGCTCAGGCCACCCTGGGGGCAGATTATGCCACCATCCAAATGACTGCTGCCATGGGCTATGATGCCTGGATGGAAGAGCAGTTTGCCCTTCCTCCCATAGCTATGCTGGATGAAATGTTCCGTATGGAGACCATTTATAAACCCATCCTAGAAGAAGGAGAGGAAGCAGAAGAGATAGGACCCAACATAGGGGTGAACTGGTTTCATGCAGGCTGGATAGATCAACATTTAAAGTCCCCCGATCTTCTCAGGCAAAAAATGGCCTTTACCCTAAGCCAAATTTTTGTGGTAAATGATGCCTCAGATTTGGCAGAAGATTTTGGGCAGGGATTAGGAGGTTTTTATGACATCCTTTCAAGAAATGCCTTCGGTGATTACCAAAACCTGTTAACAGATGTTACCCTTAGCCCTGCCATGGGATTCTTTCTTTCCCATTATGATAACCCTAAAGCGGATCCGGTAAACAATATTCAGCCGGATGAAAACTATGCACGAGAAATCATGCAGTTGTTTAGCATAGGACTGTGGGAACTCAACCAGGATGGCAGCCGCGTACAGGATGCCAATGGGCAATTTATCCCTACTTACACCAACCAGGACATCAACGAGTTTGCTCAGGTATTTACTGGCCTGAGTAATGGAGGCCCCAACGGAGGATGGGGAAGTGAACCCATTACAGATGATAGAAGAACCAACTTTGTGGCTCCTATGAGAATGTATGAGGAGTATCACGATAGAACGGAGAAGGTACTCTTAAAAGGGACTACCCTGCCGGCCAATCAGGATGGAATGACAGATATACTCCAAACTATGGCCCACCTCTCTACTCATTCTAATACTGCTCCCTTTATCTCCAAGGCACTCATCCAATTTTTTACCACCTCTAACCCTTCTCAACTATACATCTTTGAGGTAGCTGGCGCATTCAAGCCTACTGAGCAGAACAACTTTCAGGAGGTACTTAAAGCTATTCTCTTAAATCCGGAAGCACGAGTTTGTAATCCTACGGCTACTTATACCTTTGGGAAACTGAGAGAACCTGTAGCGAGGAAGCTCAACTTATTAAAGGCATTTCCTTTATCAGCAGATGAGTACGAGAATTTTTTCATGCAAGAGTTTTGCTATGGAGAAATTACTGGTCAGCTTACAGGAAAAGCACCTTCGGTATTTAATTTCTTTGTCCCCTCTTACGCACCTCCGGGAGACATTAGCACGAATGGGTGGGTAGCGCCTGAGTTTCAGATTCTGAACTCCACTAACGCCATAGGACTGGTCAATGATGTCAATAGAAGGGTAGTTTCTGGAATTCCCTTTGCGCTGGATTGTAATGAAGAATATGTAACAGAAATAACCGAAGATCCTGAGTTTGTGGAGTTCTACCCTTACAGACAGGATTTTACAGAAGAATTGACCTTGGTGAATACTCCCGCAGCTTTGATAGACAGGTTGGATATTTTACTGGCCAATGGCTTGCTGGAAGAGGATACAAAAGCTATTATGGTCAATGCCACAACCCAACTATCAAGTCCTGCAGACAGACTCAGAATGGCCATTTACCTTATTATGATTTCACCAGATTATGCCATTCTCAAGTAAAGAAGCCATGTCTAACAATTTCCTTTGGAAGGTTGACGATTCCTGGCTATCAACTCCATGGGCTAAAAATGAAATTTCGCTCCTAGGGAGCTATCATGATGATTTGCTATTGCTAACAAGTCGTCAGCCCTATGGGCTTAGCAATCCATCATTCAAAATTCTCTCATTCAATCACTACTCCACT
>JBCCLI010000503.1:0-4396 GCA_039026975.1 Bacteroidota bacterium
AGGCCAATAGGATATTCAATGGATAACGTTGACCTTGGGCTCTACGAGGATCACTTACCGTTTTTAGACTTTCTAGTAATGTCATAGGGGTGTGTTTCTGACAAATATATAATCCAAAAATAGGAATTAACAGCCCTCCCCGCAGGGATGACTGTCCAGTGGACACGATAGGTCTAAGAATAACGAAATCACGCTCAAAATTCACATGTCTTAATGCCCCGCAGGGCTTACTGTCCAGTGGACGAGTGGTCATGCTAGAAATATGAAGGAAACAATAAACGTCTTAATGCCCCGCAGGGCTTACTGTCCAGTGGACCCCTATTCAACGAGTCAATCGAAAAACATCTTATGGAAGTCTTAATGCCCCGCAGGGCTTACTGTCCAGTGGACCTCTTTGGGCTTCCTTCACACGAGTAACAGAGCCGATCAGCTAGTCTTAATGCCCCGCAGGGCTTACTGTCCAGTGGACTTTTTTAGCCTTTATACGGTTTGCAAGCACGGCTTCTGCAGTCTTAATGCCCCGGAGGGCTTACTGTCCAGTGGACAGGAAAGCTAAATAACTCCGCTTTTCTGAAGTTTAAGTCTTAATGCCCCGGAGGGCTTACTGTCCAGTGGACTGCTGTCATTAGAGAATCAGGAAAAATACATCTGGAAGTGTCTTAATGCCCCGGAGGGCTTACTGTCCAGTGGACCCATTGATTATAAGCTTATTGTCTCCGCTACTCGTTCTACCTCTTTCCAAAGCTCACCCTTAACATACTCATTTTCAATTAGATATACAATTCTCCAAAAATGTTCGCAAAGGGTCGTTCTCTCAGAATCACGGAAAGGCACTTTTCGATACGTCAAAGAGCTTAATATGCTGATTATCAATATAATATGTTTTCAAAAATGTTCGCAAGAGATTCTGAAAAATATGTGGTAATATCCCTTTGCGAAAGTTGCATTTTTTACTAAAAATAAGCTCCTCATTATCAGCTAGTTACAAAGCTATTTTTTAGCTATTTTGGAAAATGTTCGCAAATGAAATGGGAATTTTCCTCCAACAGCTGATTTGCGAAGAATTTTAACATGCTCTTTTTGTCCCAAAACAGCTATCCGCCTCATAATCAGCACATTATTAAAATCAAGAATCTTCGCAAGCCTGTCGGTTTAGATCATGGTCTGAACCTAACGTATGACCACCGTGGAATTACCTTTTTCTCCTTCCTCTATGTCTGGCCAATATAGGGTCTTTTCATAACAGCTTTTGCAGATGGGATAAATGGCTAGTTGATCCGTCTTTTCATCTAGCTTGGGTAGTATCCATTCTCCCAGTTTCCTCAGTCGTGCTTTAGATAAGTAGCATTCGAAGATGCTGAAATTGATCCGCCGACCTTCTTCGTCTTCCAGACGTTTGCCTAGTTGAGTTCTGAGCTTGTCATCTGAGATGTCATAGGCTATGAGGTAAAGCATAAAGTAAGTTATTAAGGCATTAGTTTATGATGATTCACGGGTAGTCAAAGACATGAAGCTACTAGGATGTACATAAGACTGTTACGAGCATTCTCTAAGATGATTCACGCAAAGACGCGAAGGCGCAAAGACAAGAGGACCGCGAATTATCTAACAGACTGTCAAGAGCATTCTCTAAGATGATTCACCCAAAGGTGCGAAGGCGCAAAGACAAGAGGATCGCGGATTATCTAACAGGCTGTCAAGAGCATTCTCTAAGATGATTCACCCAAAGGCGCGAAGGCGCAAAGACAAGAGGACCGCGGATTATCTAACAGGCTGTTACGAGCATTCTCTAAGATGATTCACGCAAAGACGCGAAGGCGCAAAGACAAGAGGACCGCGAAATATCTAACAGGCTGTCAAGAGCATTCTCTAAGATGATTCACCCAAAGGCGCGAAGGCGAAAAGACAAGAGGACCGCGAAATATCTATCAGGCTGTCAAGAGCATTCTCTAAGATGATTCACCCAAAGACGCGAAGGCGCAAAGACAAGAGGATCGCGAAATATCTATCAGGCTGTCAAGAGTTGTTAGCTTCCAATCTATACCCTCTTAGCTGAGTATGGGTACCTACCACTTGGCTATGTAGGGGAGGAAGGTGTTTCTTTCTCCGGTAAGGTAAGCGGCATAGGCTTTTACCTGTTTCATGATGATGTCCTGAAGGCTGAGTTCCTGTGATCGGAAGGTCTCATACCTGTTGAGGCGTTCTAAGACTGCCTGAGATACTTCCCTCCTGCTTTCCGGTATGAGAAAGCCTCTCTTCACCTCCGGTACATGTGTAGTGCGTATGAGGGCAAAAACCGCTCTGTCTACTGCCTGTGCCCTGAATAACTCCACCAAGTCAAAGACCAGGGAAGGATCAGCATCATTGGGCGCATGTAAATAGGACAAACCGCTGTGAAGCTGGGCTCTGGAAACGGCTTCCCACACCCGGCTGTAGAGAAAGGCATAGCCATAATTCAAGGCACTGTTCACAGGGTCTTTGGCTCCCTTACGCTTTCGTCCCGGAAAGGCAATCCTTTCAGAGAGAATTCCCTGGACATACTCCCAATAAGCAGCTACCGCTCTCCCCTCTGCGGCAAACAGTTTCCCTCTTAAGATTTCCAGATCAGGAGCTTCCATTTCTTCTACTCTTTCCAGCTCGCTTTCCATTCTCTCTAATAATCCTTTCACATATTCTTGATGTACTTCATCCTCTTTTTTGTGATACTTATTGATGTACTTCAATAGGTTACGCTGATTTTTGAGCTTCCCCTTGACAATCTGGATGGATAGGTAGGCTCCTTTTCCATTCTCATAAGCTGACAACTGGGCAAGGCCTATACTGGCAGAAGCACTGACGGGCGCCATCATTCTGGCATAGGGTCTCCCGTCAAACTGAAGGAAGTCTATGCTGATTTTTCGCTTGGCACATTCTTTCAGGAGGTTGGTGGAAAAACTGACACCAGAGGCCTGGACGGTAACATGCTCCAGTTGGTCCAAGGGCATCTCGTAAAGCTTCTTCCCCCTCTGCTTGACGGTAATCTTCTTTCGGCTTATACCCAGAAAAACGCCTGGAATGCTCACCAATAAATCCCGTTGGCGAGAAGCTTTCCGTTGGTAGCGTCTTTTCTGTTTTCTCAGCTTTTGAATGACTCCCAGGTCGGTAGTCGTCGTTTCAGATACTTGGTAGGGATTTTCTCTGGCCCGTATGCCTTTCACCATTTGCTGGATAGTCGCTTGTTCCTTTTCCTGATAGTGGGTAGAGAAAAAATTCAGGTCTTCAAAAGCTGAGGGAATGATACGAGTCCTGATGTCTTTCCTTCTAGTGATAGCCTTTCTCCCACCCAAAATGATGCCTCGGATCAGGGCTTCATCCAGTTGTTGGCGGGTATGTTCCGGGAGAATCTTTCCATAGTAGGATTGTAGGCTTCTGACTTTGGACAGATACTCCTGATGGGGTTTATCTTCCTTCCATGAGAATTCTTCTTCCAGGCTTTGGCAAATCTCATACTGCTTGGCTTCTGCCAGGCTCACCTCCGCTCCATGAAGCTTTACCCCCAGAAAGGTGAAGCCTTTTTCTACCCGCTGCACCCTTGCCCCCGGATTCAAGGCCAGTTTCAGCTTATGGTGTAAGAATGCCTTAATGCTCACCAAAGCCTCATGGGCCAACTTCTCATAGGGATTCAACACAATGAAGTCATCCGCATAGCGCACATAGCCATAGTCCTGTCGGATGATGAAGGTATCCAGCTCATGTAAGTAGAGATTAGAGAGTACCGGAGAAAGCAGCATCCCCTGCGGAACGCCCTTTTTAACTTCCTGCCATTCCAGGTCCTTCCCTACTCTGGCCATGCCTATCCATAGCTGGACAAGGTGGAGAATTTCCTCCTGCGGAATGTGTTTCCTGAGTATTTCCAGGAGAATGTCATGATTAATATTGTCAAAGTAGCTGTCAATATCACAGCGGGTCAGCCAGCTCATTTTCTTATGCCTAATCCAGTCCTGGGTTCTTCGGATGGCCTTGACAGCCCCTTTCCTGGGCCTGTAGCCATAGGAGATGTCCAGAAAGACCTTATCCAGGATAGGTTCTATCTGGTCCCTAACGGCCTGCTGCACAATCTTATCCTTCACAGAAGGAAGTCCAAGCGTTCTGAATTCTCCCTCATCCTTGGGAATTTTCACCTCCAGATAAGGCTCAGGGATGTAGGAGCCTGAAAGAAGATCTTGTCTGATCTCTTCTAATAGCTCAGACTCTTCCCGTTCAATATCATGTATACTTTGTCGGTCAATGCCGCCGGCACTGCCCTTTTTACGGACTTGCTGCCAGGCCAGGAGCAGGTTCTGGGGCTGACAAAGCTGTTGAAATAAGTTGGTATTCATACGTGAAAGGTTACACATGAGAAATGGCTTCCCGTGAA
>JBCCLI010000504.1:0-4386 GCA_039026975.1 Bacteroidota bacterium
GATAAGTATCAGGCGTATGGAGAAGGTACTGTACAGGTTAGTGCTACTCCTGAGCAGATTATCTGGTCAGAGCAGGGGTTCTGGAAGCCTCCCACAGGAAAAAAGATCCCTTTTACCAATACTTATTATTGGAAATCTTTACCAAATGAAAAGATGGAAATAGGCCATCTACGGCTGGGAAAAGATCAACCTGTAAAGCTGGTAGAAATCTACCTAACAGAAACTGAAAATAAGTGGAAGAGCCTCAGCCCTCATCTATGTGGGGAAGACACCTACGCAGCTGAGGTTAAGCTTCTGGAGAGAAGTATGCTTCTATGCTGGGATATTCGCGGGCCCATCAAAAGGCAGGTATTGAGATATACCTATTTTTGAGCTAACTGAAGCCTATACTACTGACACAGAGGAGAGAAGCAAGAGAATGAAGAACATATGTAGGATGATTTTGTAACGTTTCGCTCACACTCTGGCTTACCCCTCGCAGAAAATCCTGAACCTGATCACGAGCTGATGTCCCCAGATACTCATACAAGTTTACCAATCCTTCTAACACAGCTCTTTCTTCCTCCTGGCAAATCAGAATTCCTTCTATTTGCTGTTTTCTATCATGGGAGACAGTGTCTTCCAAGTAATCCATGAAGTCCGAGACTTCCAGTGAATTGTGTACAAAAACATCCTTCTCTTTCATAGGCCTTACTATCTTTTCCTGGCAGAAGTAGTGTGCTAGACACTACTTCTTTCAGGAACTATTGCTTAACTCATTAAGCCTTCACGTTCAAGAATCTGCCTGAATTCTTTCTTGGCTAGGCACCTGTTATCCTTCACCCACTTAGTACTTCTCTTCAGCCGCTCTGCTATTTCAGGGTTTTTATACCCCTGAGAGGCTAGTACCAATATCCTTCTGTGCGCTAGTTTTTTTACCCGTTTCAAGCATTCAATCATACGTTCAAGGTCCTCATGAGCTTCATTTCTACAAGTGGTCTGTAAATATGGACTCACCTCATCATGGATGATTTCTGATCTTCTCCTGGTGTTACGGTTGCTACTTCTCCAAATATTCCTGGCAAATTGTATGGCCCAAACGAAGAAGTTCTCCACCACTATATCAGCTGTTCTGTCCCCTTTCTCAAGAATCTTAACAGTAACTTCCTGTAAGATATCTCTAGCGAGTTCAGGGTCCTTTACCCAGCTGTTGATCACGAGGAAAAGCTTTAGTTCGTGCCTTTGGAAAAGAACTCCGTAGGCACGGGAATCCCCCTCATGATAAGCTTTCCAAAGCTCCAGATCGCTTAAGGTGTTTAGGTTTTTTCTTTCTATGTTTAACTGAATAGGCATGACTCAGATGGTGTTTAGTAGTGATAGAATGTGAATGGCAGTCTGAATAAGACGATTCAAAATGGAACACACTGGTTCGGGTTCTTTCGGGATGACCTATCGCTATGCGTGGATCACCATCATCTAGAATCCGACTATCTGAGTCATCAAACACGGGTTTACTCAGATAATCCAGATCTATTCTCCCTCTTAGTGCTGACATTTCTGTTCTCGCGGATTGAACTGTCAGGGATGGGAAAGACCCATTAAACCAAAAGCACACGGGGTTAATGCCCGTAATGGAGGTGATTTGATTATCTGAGAATAACATGATAATTAGTTATTAGTGTTTGTTAGTATATAGTCTACACCCTTTTAATTACGCGAGTTCTTAAAAGGACGTGAAAATTAGCATTTTTTTTGAGAAAAAAATGGACAAGCTACCTAAGGCCCTAATTTCTAGACCTTTACGGTTAAAAATTCTTCAAAAGATTATGTGCTATTCCTTACGCTCTGAGGGGACTTGCCGTCAGGCGTACATGCTGGTGGGAGGTATTAGGCAGTAGTACCACAAATTCTGCGCCCTGCCCTTCTCTGCTCTGGACACTTACTTCCCCGTTCATTTTTTCTACCAGCGTCTTTACGATGAAGAGTCCTAAGCCCGTAGAATTTTCTCCTGCCGTAGGAACTGCCGAGAGCTTCTGGAACTTCTTAAACATAAGCTGCTGGTCATCAGGACTGATTCCAGGCCCCTGGTCCTTAACAGAAATCTGGATCACTTCCCCTATGGTAGAAACCGTCAAGAAGATATTCTTCCCAAATGGGGAGAACTTAATGGCATTAGAAATCAGATTATCCAGTATACGGGATAAGAAGGCAGTATCTGTGGCAAACTGTAGATTCTCATTTCCGGCATATACCAGATGGATGTCTTTATCAATAGCCTTCTGCTTATAGGGAGGCAGTAGCTCATCCATAAAATCGTCTACTACTATCTTCTCAAGTTTAGGAGCAGATTCTGCACTCTCATAAAAGTTTATGTCTAGGAGGTCTCGTATGAGGTTATTTCCTCTTTCCACCATTTTATTCAGCATCCCCAGATATTGGTTCTGGTCATCATTTAGGCTTCCCGCATCAGCTATCATTTCACTGATGTTCTGTACCATAGCCAGGGGAGATTTTAAGTCATGGGCCACTACTCCTATCAGACCATCCTTTTCCCGGTTGAGATCTTCCAGCATTTGGTTTTTCATGGCTAGCTCCTCTTTCTGCCGCCTGATTTTCTCACTTTGCCGACTAAGGACCAGGTAGGCTTTCTTAATCTGTCTCCTGTTATAGAGAATATAAATCACAATGGCCAGGATCAAGAATATACTCGCACTCAGGACAATGTTTTGAAAGCGTTGCTGGCTAATGATGATATTATTGACATTGTCCTTCTCTATGAGGTAATCTGTCCTATTTCTTTGTAGTTCTGACTCAAAGCGAGCTTCTGCTTCTACTTTTGCTTTATTAATTTCTTCCAGGTTAAGAGACTCTCTTAGCTTAGCAGCATCATTAAGAAGGTTAAAGGCATTTTTATAATCTCCACTGGCGGCGTAAGACTGGGCCAATCCTTGGGTAGCTTTATGCCGGGTAGACAGGTCTTTAAGTGAATCTGCCAGTTCCAGCACCTGCCAATAAGTAACAGCTGCTTCTTCCACCTTTCCCTGATCCAGGAGCACCATAGCCAAGTCAGCTTTGACGGAACTAAGCTCTTTCTTATACCCTAATTTCTCATAAATAGGAATAGCTCGCTTTAGCCATGAACTGGCTAATTCCGGAGTATCACTATAAAACTGTATGATCCCCAGCTTGGCATAGCAGGCGGCTTTTCCATCCTCATCATCAAAACTCTTGAACACATCCAAGGCTGTCATGAGGTAGTCATAGGCTGTATCCAGGTTCTTTTTATTAACTCCCTGCTTGGGATTTTCAGGGTTTATGCCTTTATCCAGATATACTAAGCCTATTTTCTGGTAAAGATAGCCTTTAGCAGGTAGGTTTTGCTGCTCCTCTATCAGGATCTTGGCTTCCTGATAATAAGCTAAGGCTTCATCCAAATCTCCTTTCACCTGGTAGATGTGCCCTATATCCTCTAGAATACTGTAGGAAAGTTCATCATCTTTCAGGGTATCATTTTTGGCCCTTGCCTCCAGTAGATAATCTACTGCTCTGTCATATTTTTTCTGGTCAATATAAATTTTGGATAGGTTAATCAGGCTCTTGGTTTCTCCACTTAGGTGATCTAGCTCCTGATACACGCTCTTAGCTAATTCCAGTTCTGCTACTGCCTTTTCAAACTCCGCCCGCTGGCTGTAGATGAGGCTTATCCCCTGCATAGCATTGGCTATGCCTAAATTATCTTCTAATTCTGCAGCTATGGCCTCTGCCTCCTCAAAATATTCCATGGCCAAGTCATTATCATCTGTCTCCCTACGGACATGACCCAGGTTTATGAGAACATCTATTTTTTCTTTGTAAAAATTTAGCTGATTACATATTAGTAGGGCCTCTTCACCTCTCTTAATGGCTTCAGATGGGTTACTTTTCGCAAATTGGTGGGTAAGTTGGGTAAGGACTAATACACGTTCTTTCCCCTTATTTTTGGGGAGGCTGTTTTCCAGTGCAGTTGAAGGATCAGCTTGTGAAAAGCCTATTACTGGAAGTAAGATAATAAGCAGATGATAGACTAAAAGGCGATTCATCTAATCAGGGTATGTAGTAATCATGGAATATACGATGATAGCTGGCGGATTATTTTAGGGTGAGTATAGACTAACAAAATCAAGGTTTTAACGGTATTTCACTTTGTGAATTAAGTAAAGGCCTCCCTTTACCCTAGTCTGGGCGCAGTAGGTGGCTGTCCTACCGCCTCAGAAAAAACCTATACTATTTGTGATGGCTGGCTCGCTGTCTTGGGGCATAATTCTCCTATGCTATTTCTCATTCCTTTAAACTAAGAACAGCTAGTGATTCCTGCTTATATGCATTTGTAAGAGAAGAACTTTTCACAGGCTTGGAAAAACAGGAAAA
>JBCCLI010000505.1:0-4359 GCA_039026975.1 Bacteroidota bacterium
CACGGAAACTGACTGTACCTTATACCAAGGCAAGAGGGTAGTAGTCCTCCACCAGATCCCTTTATGCAGCCTAATTAAGTCTTGGTTCACGGTAATCTCAAAGCGTTTCCAGTACCGCCAACTCAGCCATAAAACCACAGGGTGTAGCCACCAAACGTGAAACCAAAGCCATTCTTTAGTAATGGGAGCCACACCAGAGGCTATGAGAGAAGGGAGTAAGGCATACCATAACCACCTTCTGTAAATCCATAATCTACTGATCTGGTAAGGGAAGAAGCTTTCCAATGCTTTGTGATCATACAGAAGGGATAAGATCTGTTGAAATTCATCTATAGTACACCCCACTACGGTAAACGCTTTTTTTCGAGCTACTACCTGACTGGAAGCCTGAAAGAAGCGGAAGTTCATGAGGTTTAACCATCTTTGGAGGGGATTGGTGTACCAGCGTACAAATTGGATCTTCTTGAAAAGAATAGAGAATTCCCGCTTGTTCAATAAGCCTGTACTTATTCTCATACCCGTATCATCATAGCGGACCGTCAAGTCATAATACAGTAGGAATGTTCTCACTAGTGAATACAAGACGGAAAGTAGGAGAACTACTGGGATGAATAGGAGAAAAAACCAGGCACTTTCAGGATCAGGATCAGAACCAAAAAGTTTAATGAGTTCCTTCACCCACTGACCTTCTCCCCAGCCCATAGCCTGGTCAATATAATTGATAGACCCAAAGGCAGAAGCCATAAAGATCAATAAGGGCTGTAGATGGTTTTGGGCTATCCCGGCTTTTACTACTCCTAATGGGTCCTTCTTAAACAGGACCTGATAGGATTGGGAGAAGGCTTCCTCTGACGTTTCTGGTTCTTCTGCTACGGAAAGAGTAGGGCGGGAGGCCTTAAAGCGGAGAATATAATCTTCTAACCGTTTGGCCTCTGTGAAGCTAAGGGCTGATAACTCTAACTCTTGCTTAACTGATCCAGCTGTCTCTATTTCCAGGCCTGTCACCCCGAAGATTCTGTGTAGCCAGGTAGCATTTCTTTGGATAGTCTGAATCCTGTCTAAAGGGATAGCCAACTGAGTAGTTTTAAGTACTCCCTTTTTTACAAAAAGCTGGTCTTCTGCTACCCAGTAATAGTATCTGAAATAGGCTATGAGGGACCCTACAATCTGTATGCTACTCAGAAAAATAAGGAATAGCTCAAAACTGATATTTCCTTGCCTACCACTGTTGAAAACAAAAATGAGGAGGACAGGCCAGAAGGTTCTTACCAACTGACGGAGTAGTTTCCCCAGGATGAACAGCATAGCCACCGGGGATTGACGGCGGGGGGAAAAAGCTGCCGACAACTGGCTCATTCTCTCTCTTTTATTTTGTTGGTGATGAATTCCTTCAGTCGAGTAGCATCCTCTGGTCTCAACCCAGGAATACTGAGGTCGCTACTGTCCCCCCCAGCTGTGAACACCTTAATATGTGCCAGGTTAAAGCCTTTCTCTAGGAATCCTTGCCCCATAGACACGTGCTGGATACGATTGAAGGGGACAGAGATTAAGTTTTTCCATAGCCAGCCCGTTTTATAGGTAACATCAAATGTCCGTATGGCATATCCCTTAAAAGGAAAACCTTTATAAATCACTACTCCTCTGGCAATGATAAATAGAATAATTAGGCTGTAGGCAGAAAGGGATATTACAATATCAGTAAAGAGTCCAGTAATTAATAAAAAGAGGGTCGCTCCTAGCAGGTAAATAATGCTCCTGATAATCCAGTTAAAGAATTGATACTGTTGGTACTCTTTCTCCAGAGGAGAAAAGTCTATCTTATCTACCGCAGGTAGTTCTTCTATAGATATGGTAGGGTTTTCGAACATAAATAAATGATTGCGATCATTCTGGTGGGTATTTAGTAAACAGCTAGAAGGGTTGGCCAGAATCTCTTAGTATCCCGTTCAAGAATAATTGTTTAAGGTATAAGCTGCCGGATGTGGCTTCTTTCTTTTCCCAGCATCCCTAGGCATGATATAGTTATAATGTGTTAATGATCTCCAGCGCCTTCGCCTTATCTTGATCCATAGCAGTGATTAACTCCTCAACACCCTTAAATTTCTTTTCCCCACGCAGGTATTTAATAAATTCTACTCTAATTTTCTGTCCATAAAGATCTCCGGAGAATTCCATAATAAATACTTCCTGGCTGCGCTCAAACTCTCCCATGGTGGGCTTTTTACCGATACTCATAAGCCCATAGTAAGACTGCTCTTGTATAAAAACCCGTACAAGATATACCCCATCACAAGGAATAAGTTTGGTAGACTCATCAACTTCCATATTAGCAGTAGGGTACCCTAGCTCTCTTCCTTGCTTTTCTCCGTGTACTACCACACCCGAAAATCCATAAGGATAGCCCAAATAAGTATTAGCTACGTCTACCTCTCCGGACTCTAGCGCTCGCCTAATTTTAGTGCTGCTGATATTAGCCTCATTAATAGATTGGGCAGGAATTTCCTCTACTTTATAGTCATAAGCAGTAGAAAAGGACCTAAGTTCCTCTATTCCCCCCGTTCGGTTTTTTCCAAAGTGATGATCATATCCTATTACGATAGTGTGTATCCCTACCCCTTCTACTAGCACATCCCTAATGAAGGCCTTAGAAGGGGTACGTGAGAACTCTTTTGTAAAAGGAATCAACAGTAATTTATTTAGGCCGAGGGTTTCCAGGGTTGCTATTTTTTCTTCTAAGGTATGTAGCAGCTTTAAGGGATTATTCTCTGGAAAAAGAACAAGGCGCGGATGAGGATAAAAGCTAATCAATACGCTTTCTCCTTCTACACTTTTAGCAAGTTGGATGATGCGTGTCAGAATGGTTCGGTGCCCTATATGTACCCCATCAAATGTACCGATGGTTGCAAAGGTTTTATTTCCTTTCTCAAATGCTTCTACCGAGCGGTAAACTTTCATACGATCTAATAGACAAAATCTTCCTAAAGCTACATATGAATGTTGGTATCCCCATGTGTGGAAGATGAAATCCTGTATTTATCTACAAATTCTGTTATCTCCCAGGCATCTTCCAGCATATAGTCTCCTATTCTGGTTCTGCAAAGTTCCCTAATGTAGGCACCCACGCTTAATGCTTGTCCTAGGTCATGTATGAGAGAACGTATGTAAGTACCCTTACTACATCTAACCAGTGCTATTACTTCATCTGTAGAAGAGAATTCCTGTAGGGAGAATTCATAAACACTGACTGCTCTGGGAGGGAGAATAATCTTTTTCCCTTTTCTGGCACTTTCATAAGCACGTTTTCCATTTACCTTGACAGCTGAAAAGGCTGGCGGGATCTGTTCGAGCTCACCCTCAAATTGGGCCATGGCTGTTTCCAGATCTATTTGTGTAAGCTGGGATGCATCCTTTATGTCTGTTTCTTTCTCCTCCATATCAAAGGAAGCAGTCACAGCTCCCAGTTTGAAGGTGACTAAGTATTCCTTTTCCAGGTCTTGTATAGTATTGATACGTTTAGTGTGCTTTCCAGTACATATGATAAGGAGTCCGGTAGCCAGAGGGTCAAGGGTACCCGCATGACCTACCTTCTTGATCTTGACGGTATTGCGTATCTTTTTTACCAGATCAAAGGATGTCCAGCTTTTGGGTTTATTAAAAAGAAGTGTTTGTCCTTCCAAAAAATCCATTTTTTAACTGTTTAAACGATAAAATAGACACTTGCTGAAAAAAGGGGTAGAGAGCTATGTATTATCCTCGTAATATGGCCAACTTTTTTAAATTCTCTTTGGAAAACATACTAAAGGGTCGTAACTTAGCTGATCCCTCCTTATTTCAATGGGGTCGCTTTTAAGATTCTTGATAAGTTTGTGGATAATTAGTTTTGGGAATAAATAGAAGATTACCGTCATTTGTGATCCCATTAGCACAAAAGAGAAGTAAAAATTTAAAAAAGATTAAAAAGCAATTTTTTTTGGATTTGACGTAGAGGATCAGGATATTTGCACACCCATTCAGAAAAATGGGGTTTTTTTTGAGAGAAAAGAAAGCTGTAAATCAGCTTTAAAAGATAAAAGTGTTGCGGAACAGAAAGGTTCCGATGATTAGTGGGGAAGAGAAGTTATTTGACGTACTGCGATGTGAAACGACCAAGTAGTAAGGTTAAAAGAAGACCCAAGTCAATGAGATATGGCTAGTTAATGTAAGCTTTAGTTGGTTTATGTTAATGAAGTCATAAAGAATTACAATTGAGAGTTTGATCCTGGCTCAGGACGAACGCTAGCGGCAGGCCTAATACATGCAAGTCGAGGGGTAACAGGAATCTTCGGATTTGCTGACGACCGGCGCACGGGTGCGTAACAC
>JBCCLI010000506.1:0-4340 GCA_039026975.1 Bacteroidota bacterium
CTGGCAGGAGATAGTCCGTTGATTGAGGTAGCTAAGGAAAATGATCTCCATGACGGTTGGGCACCTTCAGGGAATGTATATTTTCACTCTGGTAAGGCTGACAGGATTGTTCCTCATTTCAACTCGGTAGATGCTTACAATGGCTTAACAGGAAAGGGGAGTGGAGAAGTAAAGCTATATGAGTACGAAGGGGATCATTATACGCCTGTTGGGTCCTATCTCGTGAAAATGATAGATGACTTTAACAGCCTTAAGTAAGCTCACTTGTTTATTCCTTTTTTTATTATCCTATTAATATCATTCTTGAATTATGAATAGATTAGAATTTGTCAGAATGTGTGGCCTGATAGGCTTAAGTATTCCTTTTCAAGCTGCCTTGACTTCCTGTGATAAGGAAGAGGTGCCTGTAGGATCCGGAAACTTTGAGGGAAAGGTCCTTATCATAGGAGCGGGTGCCGCCGGACTGACCGCCGGATATTTACTTAAGCAGAGAGGGATAGATTTTAGCATACTGGAAGCTTCTTCCACTTACGGTGGGAGGATGAAGAGAAATAATACCTTCGCCAACTTTCCCATTCCATTAGGAGCAGAATGGCTGCACGTAGAGAAGGACGTATTAGCAGAAATTGTAAATGACAGCTCAGTACAGATAGATGTGGAAACTAAGCCCTATGATCCGGCTGTGGACTACGGCCTAATTGATGGACAAAGAATAAGTGTATCCGAGGTTGGGTTTACCATAGACCAGAAGTTTATTAATTCTACCTGGTTTGATTTCTTCGACCAGTACATTGCCCCTTCTGTAAAAGACAAAATCACCTACAACACCGTAGTTACCTCCATAGATTATTCAGGTAGTCAGGTGGTAGTGAAAACGGCCAATGAAGATTTCATAGCCGATAAGGTCTTTACCAGTATTCCCCCAAAAATTCTTCAGAGAGGAGATGTGAGCTTTACCCCTAACCTTTCTGCTAATAAGGTGGATGCCTTAAGCAAAGTTACTGTTTGGGATGGCTGCAAGGCATTTATAGAGTTTTCGGAGAAATTCTATCCTGCTTTTACTGCCTTCGATATCCAGCCTGCCTCTGCGGGACAAAAGTTGTACTACGATGCCTCCTATGGACAAAATACCTCCCAACATATACTGGGACTATTTGCCGTAGGGACGGGTACCCAACCCTATGTAAACCTGGAAGGGGAAGCCTTGATTAACTATATGTTGGCGGAGCTTGATGAGCTTTATGATGGCAAGGCGTCGGCCACCTATGTAAAGCATATGTTCCAAAACTGGAATGAAGAGCCCTTTGCACGAGGTGCCTATATCTATGACCAGGAAAACTGGAGAAGGATACGCACATTAGGCGAATCCGTAGATGGAAAACTCTTCTTCACTGGAGCAGAATATACTACTGGAAGTGATTGGAGTAGTGTACACACCGCTGCCAGATCAGCTATAAGAGCTGTGGGGGAACTTGTGAGTAATGGCTAGGCTTCTTAGCTTTTGGGAAAGCTGATGATATTAAAAGTCTATGCCCAAGTGGAAGTTTAGAGTAAAATAGAGAGATGGATATTCTGTGAGAATAACCATCTCTTCAGATTATCAGCTCTTGACTTTTCGAGAAGTCTTCACTTTATGGAAAAATGATTCAGCTTTTGTAGAGGACTACCGTCAGGAAATTCTCCATGCTGGTGGAAGTGCTTTCTTTTGGGAGCATCCACCTTTTAAAGAGAAAGATCTGGATCAGGTATATGAGGTGGTGCTCATCAAGACGGATAGCTTTGATTCCAGAACAGTGGATGAGGATACTTTTAGCGAACACTTTCGACCAGATAAACAGGTAGTCGTATTTCCTAATTTAGGAGGGGATGCTCCCTTAATAGCGCCCGTTAATCATAAGGAGAAAGAGACCTATAAGCATTTAGGTGCTTTTCTGGAAAAGGCTGATACAAATCAGGTGTTGGAGTTATTCAAAGCCATATCAGAGACTTGCTTGAAAGAATTAGCCAAAGGGAAACAGATCTGGCTAAATACAGAAGGGACGGGGGTAATATGGCTGCATGTCAGATTAGATGCTCGCCCGAAGTTTTACAAGACTGCTGAGTACAGAGATGATAAGTATTTCCTCGCATGAGTGTATGTTTATTTTCAGGATAATACTCCTAAGAAAATGTTGACGAATTAGACAACTTTTAGTTACTTAGGGAGTATAGAAACTATGCCATGCATCAAAATCATTGGTTCTATCAAACTCTATGTGTATTTGCGGGACCACAATCCCCCGCACTTCCACGCGATGTATGCAGAATATGAGGAATTAATAGAAATAGAATCACTTGAGACTTTTTCTGGGAAAATTCCCATAAAACAGAGGAGAAAGGTGATTCAATGGGCAACACAGAACCGTGAGTTTTTGATGAAGAAATGGATACAGTTTAATCCCAAAAAGAAATGATATCCTGAAATGAGAAGCATTAAAAGGATTATTAACATACACCAAATAGACGGATACAAAGTGTATTGTCTATTTAATAATGGAGAATCAAGAATTATTGATTTTCAGCAACTCTTCCGAGAATGGGAAGTGGGAAAAGGAGACATAGAGTTTCCTTTACTCACATCGCAGGAGGAATTCAGCCAGGTAGAGGTGATGGATGGTACCCTTGTATGGAGAAATTTACCTATAGAATCGGAGAATGATCTAGGAGAAAAAGAAATCTATTATTATGACCTGGATCCTATTGTTTTGTATGAGGCAAGTCTGCCTGATCCCCTAAGAAAGTTGGAGATAGGATTAATGATTAAGCAAGCAAGAAAAGAACAAGGTCTCACCCAGGAGGAACTTGCCAGTAAGTCAGGAACATCAAAACACTATATTTCCAGAGTTGAGAATAATAAGTCAGGTATTGAACTTTCAACCTTAATTAAGATTGTAGAAGGAGGATTGGGAAAAAGACTTCAGATTAATATTGGATAGCTATTATTCTCTGAGAAAAGTCAAGTACCTAGACAAAAGTTCTCTGGTTACATTTAACACTAAAGGACAGGCTGCTTTTTATACTGAGGCTCTCGAAGTGCAGCTACCTATTAGCAGATATTGACCAGTGCTTCCTTCAGCGACTAAAGTCGCCGGTCCATTTTTTAGATTAGTCATGTCTAAGTACCTAAAACCCCACTGCGAAAGCTTCTATGCTTTCGGACTTTCCTTTTAGGGCCAGTTTTCCCACAGAGGTGAAGGTACCCCCAAATCCATTCTCCAACTCTTTCTTAAGCAAATCAGAAATAAGTAGTTCAGCGCCCTGAGCTTCACAGGCTTTCTCTAGTCTGGCAGCTGTATTCAGTACATCTCCATGAAAAGCAATTTCCTTCTTGATTTCTCCTACCTCTGTAACAGTAATATTCCCACCATGCATGCCTGCCTTAAAGTGCGGTACTATTCCATAATTCTCTAGGTAGTAGGACTCTCTTACTTGTAAGGTATCCCGGAAAGCCTGGAACAAGTTCAGGCATCTATGGTTCCTTAGGCCTTTCTCATAAGGCCAGTGGAGGACAGCTTCATCTCCTACGTACTGATAGACATCCGCTCTGAATGTGGGGATCACCTGATTAAGATCATAGAAGCAGTCCTGAATGAACTGGCTGTACTGTACATGTCCTAACTTCTCAGCTATAGCGGTAGAATCTTTTAAATCCAGAAACATGAAAATCATCTCTTCAGAACGAGGAGAGAAATACCTGCCCAGAAATAGCTTGCCTAACTTCCTCGGACCTATGATTTGACGTACCTGCCCCAGGAAGCTGATCAAAATGCTGGTACTGGCAGTGAAGATGACATAGGCTACCATGATGTTCTGGGCATAGCCTTCTCGAGTTTCTTCTATGGCTTTGGAGGCATCTAGTCCTTTGTAGGCCCACTGCATGATGAAGCCCGTCATCAAAACGAAGAGAATGAACACGCCCAGGTATATGGCTGATTTTAAGAGGAAGTGATTGAGAAAAGATCGGTTCTTTCTGAAAAACCGCTTAAACAGAACATCAATACTGCCTAGTACAATCCCAAGGATGATTCCTGAAATAGTATTGGTCATGATACCCGGCCAAAACCTTAATGGCATACTCTGCTCCAGGATATCCTGGAAATCCAGTAGGATGAAGTATATGGATATCCCAAACACATTATAAGCCAGGACCCAGCTAAGAATTTGGAACCGATAAGTAGAACGCCATGAATCCATGGTCTATTTTACCACTTTTATAGAAGAGAATCTATGTTGAATGGAATCCTCTTGCAGATGAATGCTTACTTCTCGCTGGAATCCCACAAATAGAATGCATACATTTA
>JBCCLI010000507.1:0-4316 GCA_039026975.1 Bacteroidota bacterium
ATCCTTTTTCAGTTTTTTATGCTGAATTGCAATTTCTCACCGCTCCAACCACTCCTTAAAGGCGCTTACCTTAAGCCTGCTAACGATGGGCTGTTCTTCTGATTTTACGCTGAGTTGAAGTACGACCTTGCGGTTGAAATAAGGCTCGAAGGACTGTATGGCCTTGCGGCTGACCAACATTTGCCTATTGATTCGGAAGAAATCCTTGGGGTTGCAGACAGATTCCAGGTACTCCATTTTTTTGAAGAGTGGGTATTTTTCTCCAGAGAAGGTGTATAGGTAGACGTTCTCATGCTCTACGGTAAAGAAGGCTACTTCCTCTATCTTTTTCACTAAGGTTTTTTCCCGGAACTGGGTTAGGAAGTTTTGCTGCCAAGCAGGAACTTCTTCTGTTCGGATGCTAACCGGTAGTGTTTGTTTGGCCTGAAGATTAGCGGCCAGGGTTTTGTACTTTTTGAGTGCCGTGTGTATGTCCTCTTCCTTGAAAGGCTTCAATACATAGTCTATTCCGTTATTCTTGATGGCTTGCAGGCTGTATTCATCAAAGGCAGTACAGAACACGATGGGGACTGTCACATCTACATGCTTGAAAATCTCAAAGCTATGCCCGTCTGCCAGTTGAATATCAAAAAAGAGGAGGTCCAGGTTATGCTGGTACTTATTCAAGTAGGGAACGGCCTCAGCTACAGATTCTAATTTTTCAGTGACCATAAAGTCAGCATCCTGCTCTATAATTTCCTGCAGGAGGGAAGCTGTATGGGACTCATCTTCTATGATAAGGACATTCATGTCTAGGGATAAGTATTAGTCTTTTGTAAAAAATAACCACGCAAAGCCGCCAAGTCGCAAAGGATTAGATTAGTCAATATTCTCCAACCAGCATTACCCCTTTTCTATGAGCTTTAAGCGGACTGTGAAAATATCCTCAGTTTCCTCCACTTCAACCCCTCCTTGCACATCCATTAACTCATAGCGTTTTTTGAGGCTGTCAAGGCCAAAACCTGATAGTTCATTCTCCCCAAATTTAGGTTGTATGTTATTGCTGACCTGAATACAGTCTTTTCCGTTATTGATGATCTCAATTTTGAGCGGATGCTTAGAGGTCATGCTATTATGCTTGAAGCAATTTTCCACCACTACCTGTAATGCCAGGGTAGGGATATGATATGCCTGAGAGACTTTCTCTATGTCTATGTGGATGGATATGGCTTCCTCATTCCGGCTTTTCATTAAGAATAGGTAAGATTCAAGCACAGCCAATTCCTCTGAAAGAGGCAAAGTGGTATTCTCATTATGTTTTAGGGTCTGCCTGTAAAACTGAGAAAGGCTCATGACAAACTGCTCTGAGTTTGTGTGCTGTTGGCGAACCATGGATCTAAGGGTATTCAGAGAATTAAAGAGAAAGTGTGGATCTATTTGGGAACGGAGGGCTTGAAGCTGTACCCTGTAATTTTCTGTTTGGATTTGTTCTTTCTCCAGCTTCAGTTTAGAGATGTTTTCCTGTCCACGTAAGGCAAACTGTACGGCTAACACCAATATACAAGCGAGGGTTAATCTTATGATGGAAACTGGCCTGGAATCAACCGCATATTGAGTGGTATCCATGTAGATACCAATGGAGATTAACAGTCCTAACATTAAAAGGGAAATAATTAAAGGCCTTTTACCTTTACTCGATTTAAATTCCCATAGATGCCAAATTACCTGCCATAATGTGTACATAAACACAGACCCGAACCCCCATAAGGTAATGAACTTGAGATTGTTAGGTGAATTTAAGGGTGCGGTATTTATGTATACCCCCAATCCAGGAATAATGATGGCCAGGGCAATAGGTAGAATAACGTTAATCTTAACTCTCAAATCAGTAGATAACTTTAGCAGGTGATTTATAGAAAGGTCAGAAGCCTCAATGAGGCCTTTACTAAGTATCTCTTCCATCTCAATCTAACTGTTTTTTTGAAAAAAATTGGGCAAAGTAGGTAACCCTCTTTGGACTAGCTTTTATGGGCTCCCTCAGCTTCCTGAATTTTAGTCCATGTTCTGCTCCCTGTAAGGATGCCGAACTTTCCGTTGATTTTTAAGGTATTATCATCCTTGAGAATCAGGTTACCCTCCATCGTCCTCTGATACTTGGGCTGAAAGATGACACCACAACAAAACTTTGTATCGCTTTTCTTCTCGAAATCCCTCAGAATCAATACCTCCTTATGTTGGGTTTTCTTGAGGTTCTGAAGTTTTTCATTCTCCTTAGGATCATCTGAAGAAATTAACTTGCCGTAAAACATACCATTCTCCTCATAGATTTCTACTACTGCACCCTTAGCATGATCCTTCCACTTTCCTTGCAGGCTACTTTGTGCATAGGAGCTTACCCCTGTAAAACCTATAAGCAGGAGAATAAGAACGGCCTGCTTAAGGGCATCATTAACTTTCTTCTCTCCAAATCTCTTCTCTTGAATTTTATCATACTCTTTGACGTAATCAGGATGCTCTGTACCCATAATTCTGTCCCATACCCTGAAGTACAAACCGTAGTTTCCTTTGAACCTGGAATGATGAAGGTTATGATGGACTGAGGTATTCACTATCTCGAACAGGAAGGTATGTCTTAACCATTTTGGCGCGATTTCATATCCCAGGTGACCATAGACATTAATGATGAAAGCTAGCGTAGTGAAGAGAATAAAGGCTATGGGATGCATGGGAATTAAAAAGAGTATAATAGGTGCTATCAAGGCTTCCAGTATTCCTTCAAAAAAGTGAAAAGAGTACGAAGCCCAAGGAGAAGGATTAACTGACTTGTGATGAAGTAGGTGAACTCGTTTAAAAAGCCTGGGGTGGTGTACCGTCCTATGCATCCAGTAGAAGTAGGTATCATGGAGAATGAGCCCCAAGAGTATACTGACTGGAATCCACCATAGAGGGTACGCGCTTATGTCATGATAGAAAGCTGTATATTCTTTCAATGGAGTCAGAAGAATAGATAGCCCCACAGCTACTAATATGAGGGTGGTCTGCATGGAGTGGAGGATCTCCCTTATGAAGTCCTTGCGCTTGGCCAGACGCTTCTGAATCTTGTTTCTTGAGAATACATTTGGATACAGTATGTAGAATATGAGAAAGGGGATACCCGCAAGTAGGAAGTATCTCAGGAAATTGATCACTAAGGGGGCAAGTACTGGGGCTAGCTCATTCATGTTCCTATTCAAGTTAAGAATATGTTCTATATGATAATAATGACGTATTCAGAAAAAATATATAGGTGGATTTATTGTGAAGTGAACATATCAAGAAGTAAGATGAACAAATGAAAATCGGCATAACGAGCACAAGGCTGTCATGCCGATGATAGAGAGGATAAATTGTTGTGCTAGGTAAAATGTACCTTTCAAATTAGGGCTTAAGTACAGGGCATGAACGTGCAAGGTTGTCAAAAGGACTCTTGGTTTCTGTGCAGGTAAAATTTAGAATAAAAGGATCATCTCCGGATCCTTGAGAAATATTCCTTTCCAGCTCATAAGTGATGGGATCATTTGATAAAATAGGTTTTCGGAGGTTAAAGCCTCCTCCATGAGAATTATCCAGATCTCCTATCTTCATGGTAATTCCATCTTCCAAGAGAATTCCATTTACCCAGAGCCCCTCACCATAATCTTTTTCTATCATATTTAACCCCCAGTTATTATATCCTTCCCCATCTAATTCCCAGGAATGCTTTACCCACCAGGCACCTGAACCATTAGCTTCTAAAAACTCTTCTCCACTACCATTTAAAAAAACAGCATTTGGATGATAGCCCACCGTATCTCCATTAACTACCGTACACTCTCCCGGGCCTACCTGAGCAGGAGATTGAATGATTCCATTTACAATGTTCTGTGCATACACAGTAATTCTACCTGTAGCAGCATCTACATGCATGTCATTGATGGTAGTTATGGGGAAGGGAATACCAGATATAGTCAATTCTGCTACCCAGTAGGCCTCATGGTAGTTGAGGTCAGAACATACACGCGTATAGGTATTCTCAACTGTCATGATACCTTCGGTGGAAAATCCTTCGGATCTCAAGCTATCCAGGAAAAGGTCATTGGTTTCCTGATCACACCTTATGTCAGGAGAAATGGCAAGTCTGTACAAGTGGTTGGTGATAGCTGCTTTCTCACTTTCGCTCAAGCTATTCAGTTCGTTAGTTTCATTCACTCCCTGTGCTAACCATCTCCCTCCTTTATCCAAGGAATCAATTGCCGCCAATACAGTCTCGGACTCAATGCCATCTAATTCAGGAATAACGGGATCATCCTCTTCACAAC
>JBCCLI010000508.1:0-4308 GCA_039026975.1 Bacteroidota bacterium
CAGCTTTGTGGCGGATGGTACCTGGTTTCTCAATACCCTCACAGGCCTAAAGGTGGGACTAGAAGAAGTAGACACTTTTTCTGAAAACAGCCAAAAGGAGTTGCAGGCAGGAATTATTCTAGGGCTGGAAGCGGAAGTCTACTTGATAGATGAGCTGAGTTTTTTTGGATTTGGGAGAATAGACCTATGGCTTAGAGATGGCTTTCAGGATCTGCCAAAGCTAGGAGTGGGATTTAGGGTCTTCATTAATTAATCCAAGCAATGAACACACGCATCAACATATTTCTCATTCCCATCCTGCTACTGGCTGTGATTATGGCTTGTACTGAAGAGTTTGTGGGACCTCAATTAAATGCAGATTTTACCCAAACACGCCTCCTAATAGCAAAGGGGGATACCATTATCTTCGGAGATAGGTCAGGCGGAAAACCAGATGAATACCGATGGCTTTTTGAAGGTGGGTCTCCTGCTATCTCTGAGGATAGAAGAATAGTCGTCTCCTATGAAGATACGGGGAGCTTTGATGTTACCCTGATTGTGAAGAAAGATGGGGTTACAGATTCCATTGTCAGGGAAAATTGGGTCAGAGTATTCGAAAATACCCTAGAGGCTGATTTTTCAGCAGACTCCACAGATATTCCAGTAGGGACAGAGATTCAGTTTACTGACGAATCAATGGGTGATGTCAGGTCCTGGTTGTGGAATTTTGAACTTGGTGACCCTATTAGCTCAACAGATCAAAGCCCCAGGGTTTTTTATTCTCAACCCGGCTCGTATGATGTTACCCTTTCAGTAAATGGCTTCCTAGGATCTGATTCAGTCCAGAAAAATAACTACATCAATGTGTATGGGCCTATTACAGCGAATTTTAAGGCTAATACTACTGTAGTAAGAGCAAATGAGCCCATTCAGTTCACGGATGCATCTACAGGCTCCCCAACTGCATGGGAGTGGCTATTTAGAAAGGGAAATGAACTACAGATGTCAAATGATCCCAATCCACTTACAGGATTTGGGGAAACAGGATATTGGAGGGTAATTTTGACAGCAGCTAACCCCATTTTTCAAGACACAAAGTTTAGCGAAGTAGAGTTTATCACTGTTCACGAGCCTTTAGTGGCTAGTATATCAGGTATGGAAAACATACCCGTAAATGAAGGAGCACAATTGCAAGGGAATTATGAAGGATGGCCAGCGCCAACTTCCTGGAGCTGGACGTTTGAAAATGCAAGTCCTCGTGTGTCATCAGAGCAAAATCCCCTGCCTGTATGGAGTACTACCGGAACATTTAACGTACGACTTACAGTAGATAATGGGATCACCGCTAGTACTGCAGAACGAGATATTGTTGTGTACATTCCGCTTCAGGCAGACTTACTGATGGAAGAGAGGCTTACTTCTACATATGATTTACCTGCACAGTTTTCATCGGCATTTCGTCCAGAGTTAAATTTCAAGCTTGTTACCTCAGGTACCCCAGAGCCCATAACTTACAGGTGGACGTTGACACATGAAGGGACAGGCGTTTCTAAAATAGTGGAAACAACAGACAACAAGTTATTGGCGTCACTTCTAAATAATCCTGAAGCAGATATTTTGTTAACTACCGGACTTGGTGTGTATAGTCTATCTGTAGAAGCTAATACAGCAGTCCCAAATAGTTTTGCTCGTCAGGTGTGTTCACCATGTTTTGAGTATTTCTAAGCTATGCCAGTGCCCTTTATATCAGAGAAATACGGTGCTGAACTTCGGCGGCTTTTCTATTTTTCCTATTTCATCCTCCCCTTCCTCTCAGCCTTTTCTTTATTGACAGGATGGTACTTTGTTAGAAATACTATTCTGCAAAATGCTTTACCTGACCTAACAGCTACTTGGCTTTCAGTTCTGGCACTTGTGTTAGTCTCATTTATTGAGCTGGTGAAATACTTTGTCTCACCCTTAGTCTCAAAGTCCTATTGGTATAGGGACTATGGAATGACCTTCATCATGGGACTAGTCTCATTGGTTCTGTTTGGGACTTCGATTTATTTCTCAGTACATGGGGTGCAGGCTTATTATGAGGACAAGGACCAATCCGAAGAAAAGATAGCAACCTACTTTCAAGCACAGATAGATTCCACAGTCCAGGCATTCAACTCTTCTTTGGCAGAAAAGGACCAAGCCATAGCTAATCTGGAAGGCAGTATGAAAGAGGATGATTTCCTAGAAAGAGTAGATAAGCTCAATGGACGCATTTACAAGGCCACAGAAGGCCTCAGGAAGGCTCGTAATGATTCTATAGCCCAGATATACAAAACTCGTCTCAGGGGCCTGGAAAGCGAGAGAAGGCTATTAGAAGGAAAGTCAGGGATGTCCAACCTTCAACTAGAAAAAATGAATATCCTTCTTGGAGAAAGAAGAGATATTGCTCAAGAGAAAGAAGATAAGGTCAAAGAAATAAGAACTGCTTGGCAAACAGCGAAAGGAGATAATCAGATAGAAACTTCCTTTATACAGGCAAACATCTTGTATCTTTCTCTGGGTGTAGAGTTATTAATTCTCATATCCCTGAACTTTATCCAATATTATCGCCTTCAGCTATCAGATGGAGAAAGAGCTAGTGAGACTGTGGGTAAGTCTGATGACACTACCCCTTCTCTCAATGGGACTGGCCATTCCAAGACAGAGGAATTGCTACATAGGGCTAACCCAACTCAGAATGGGGCTTCCCAAAAAGGGACTAAGCAGGAAAAGAAGAAACGACTATCGAAGGAAGATAAGCAGGCTATCATCCTTCGCTTCCAAGAACACGAAGGTAATGTAGAGGAGCTTGTCAGGCAGCTTATGAAAGAATATGGGATTGGCAGGAGTACGGCCTTCCGGTACAAAAAACTGGCAGATGAAGAGAAATAAAAAGAGGCCCGAAGGCCCCTCTTTAAAAGAGAGAAAGCTGATCCCCTAAGACCAGCTTTTCTGTTGGAATGTATCCATCTATAGTGGATGTAGGGTTATTCTTTTCAGTGTATAAGTATCGTTTACACTCTTCTGCGCTAAGTTGCTGGATACCCCATGCAGTGGCAGGTGAGAATACCCTGAATCCAGCGTATTCTTTTAGGCTTAAAGAGTTGCCGTGAATCAATACCCCTCGCATGCTGTGAAAGTAGAAGTTAATAGCTGAGATAGCTACTACGGTCCAGTCTATATCTACGCCCACATACCAGTTGAATGAAGCCGGATGGCAAGCCCTATCAAAGGCCATGAGATTCCGCGCTGTCCCACACGAGGGATCACATACGGAAAGTTCTACAGGCTCTCTGGAATCTACGGTCATCTGAGCCATTAGATCACAGAGGCTTTCAGGGGTGAAGAATTGGCCCATGGCCTGTTTATCTCTGCTGCTTCCTACATTTTCTTCCATCCATCTGCCTAGTGGGTCGCACCAGCCTCCGGAGGCAGTTACGCCCAGCTTGAAGGCATTCATGAGTTCTCCTAGAACAGCTGGCGCATATTTCCTTACATGTTCTGCTGGATAGCGATTAACTACTTCCATGTATTGATCTTCATAGATGGAAACACTTCTTCCTTCTTGCAGAATCCGGGGTGCAAGACTTGCCAGAATCATTTTGAGAACATCATCAAAGGCAGTAGTACGTGAACGGTGAAGGCACCAGCTTTCTAGTGCTTTTTCAAGCGGCTTGTGGGTAAACATGGTAAATAGGATTAATAGGTTGGACAAGGCAGAATAGCCATGACCGGGCCTCTCGGCTTAGCCCGTAGCCAGCCGATCTCAGGAACAGGATATCCAGCCTGTCCGGCCAGCAAGAGGAAACGGAATAAAGGAAGGCTTGTAGGGGAAGGGCTTGCGTTTATGCCGTAGTCTCTTGAACTGGCGTTCCGGAGATATCGGCTAAATTTGGGTCAGTCGAGATAACCCCCTGAGTCGTGTAAACAACGTCAGCGACTCAGACCTTTGAAACAGAGTGCTTACGTAACGGATGTCAAAAGGGCGGGGTATTAGTGCGCAGCTGTAACCCATTTTGTGTTGGGAGGCTGATGGGGGGCGCATTATAGGGTTTCTGCTGCAACCACCAAGGGGTGGGAGCTATAAGTAGCAAAGGGCGCTAGATTCTTCAACCTATGCTTCCTCTATAAAGCGGAGTCCTTTTGAGGATAGCGCGTAGCGATAGCCGAAAAGGGACGGAGCAAACAGCTTAGGTCTCCAGCAAAAAAGGGAGAGTAAGTAGCCTTAGCTACCTACTCTCCTCAGTGTTTAAGCGTTTAGGCTCCCGTGGGCCAGATGATAATCCTTTCCATAAGGCTGTGATTAAA
>JBCCLI010000509.1:0-4298 GCA_039026975.1 Bacteroidota bacterium
GGCTCCCCCATGTCCAGGGCGTACCCTTTCAGGCATATCGTCTGGACGGTAATCTTTCAAAATGGACTTGATTCCTTCCTTCCATATCTCTTTTTGAGGGGCTAGCTCTGCCAGTAGGGTTTCAATTTCAGCCTCATGAGCATCTGCTATTTCCCATGCCCTGGTCATAAGGAGCCTGAGTGTTTTAGCGGATGCTTTCATCTCGGCTCTTTCTTCCTCGGTAGGTACAGGTCTTTCTCCACTTTCTTTGAAAGCGGCTCTCTTTTCTTGTCTTTTAACTTTTCTACCTTCTTTTAACTCTGCCAGTTCAGCTCTAATAACTGCTAAGCTTGTCTGTTCATCAGCAGACAGGTAAGCATCTAACTTATATCTTTGCTCGCTGATGGCAGGAAGTACATTTGTACTCACGTACGCCTTAACGGCTTCTCTAGCTTCTTTTCTTTGTGGGGGTGGGCCATCTTGTGCCCTGAGTACTCCTAGCATGATCATGAATCCCAGGAGGAAAATACTTGGTTTTGACATTACTACTTACATTTATGGGTTATTAAACTATTGGCCGGCTCGTCTTCCTTGACCTCTACGACCTTTTCTTTCTTTCATGATGGCTTCAAGGGTGGTAAACTGTTCCTCTGTTAGCACAGCTTTCAGTGCCTCATTCTGCTGATCTCTCAGTTCCATGATAGCTGATCTGGAGGCTCTTCTATCTCCTCCATTAGCATCTAAGGCTTCTTTCATTTTTACAGCAAACGTTTGGTTGATAGAATCTACTATGGTTATTTGTGCATCATCCAGGCTCAGCTCTTTGGTCATCATTTCGGTTTGCTTATCTGCCATCTGGCTGGGGTCCGCAGGCCCTCTCTGCTGCGCCATGCAAAGGCTCAGGGAGCATAACAGCATTAAGGTGAGAATAGGTATGACAGGGAAATTGAAACTTTTCATATAGTTGATTTTAAGTTGTTTTCCCGTTAGACAAAGAGGAGATCATATTTATTCCCTACAGGAAAAAATTTTTCTTCATGCAGCCCATATTTATTCTCATAGTCTATAAAAGGAGATAGTTCTTTATGGCTGATTAACACACCTACTTCCTGCCATGCCGCAGCTGAGACCAAAAGCGGTAACAGTCCTCATTATATGGACCTGTCTTACCTATACAAGATGCTAGCGCATCACTGTACCCTTTAATTAGCTATGTATGAATACTAAACATGTATGCACATTTTTTATCATCCTTTTAGGACTGGGAATACTTCCTTCCTGCTTTATAGATTTAGATGATGACTTTTGTGAGCGGGGAAGAGGGCCAAGCGTTATAGAAGAAATCTTTGTCCCTTCATTTGATGGGATAGACTTGCGCATAAGTGCACGAGTGATTGTTAGGAGGGGAGAGTCTCAGCAGGTTGAAGTCCGAGGGCAGCAAAATATCATTGATTTACTGGATAGAGATGTGAGCCAGGGGATATGGGAAATTCGCTTGTTTGAGTGTACCCGCAACTTTGATGAGCTGGAAATTTATATAACAGTACCAGAGTTGACCTACCTAAGAGTATCAGGCTCAGGGAGTATATTTAGTGAAAGTACCTTTGAGGGAAACGCTACTGAGATCATTATTGCTGGCTCAGGAGAAATTGATTTTGCTACCCTTAGTAATGAGACTACTATCAGCCTATCCGGTTCAGGTGATGTCAGGCTGGATGTGGAAGGAAATAAAATTGATTCTGACATAAGTGGTTCAGGCTTCATATCCCTACAAGGCGATGTAAATGAGCAAGACGTTAGAATTAGTGGTTCTGGTGATTATCGGGCCTTTGACCTGCTAAGTAGGGAAGCAGAGGTCAGAATCCAAGGGTCTGGTTCATCCAGAATCTTTGTCTCAGAATTTCTTAGGGCCACTGTAAGTGGATCAGGAGATATTCGATATAGAGGGAATCCAAGTGTAGACATAAGTATCACAGGCTCAGGCAAGGTTATCAATGATAACTAGAGTTGACGGGTAGCGGCCTTCATCTACTGAAGCTGTTTAAACATATTTGAAGTAAGGATTTTAAGATCCCCCTTTCTACCAGGGAGGGGGGATTTTTACTTTTGCTAGGAAACCTAGTGTTTACTACTTTCACTTTCTATCATTTATTCATGGAAGTAACACTTTTTCAAGTTGATGCCTTTACTACTGAGGTACTTGGCGGAAATCCCGCAGCGGTATGTCCGCTAGATTCCTGGCTACCTGATGAGCAGATGCAGGCCATAGCACAAGAGAATAATCTTTCGGAAACCGCTTTTTTTGTGAAGAACGGAGAGCACTATGCTCTTAGGTGGTTTACCCCTGCTATAGAAGTAGATCTTTGTGGACATGCTACCTTGGCTACTGCACATACCTTATTTAACCATCTTAACTATTCTGATCAAATCATCTCCTTTCAAACTAAAAGTGGGAAATTGACAGTTGAGAAGGAAGGGGATCAGTTGGTCATGAACTTCCCTAATCAAAAGCCTGCTTCTACTGATATTCCTGATCATCTGGTAGAGGGGTTAGGGGAAGTACCCCAGGAGGTACTGAGGTCAGTAGATTACGTTGTTGTGTATGAGAATGAAGAAACGATAGCCAGTTTAGTCCCTAATTTCTTTCTCCTGAATGAAGTGGATACCAGAGGAATCATTGTGACGGCTCCTGGTAATGAAGTGGATTTTGTTTCCCGCTTCTTTGCTCCTAGAGCCGATATCAATGAAGATCCTGTAACAGGCTCTGCTCATTGCGCGCTTACCCCTTACTGGGCAGAAAAGCTGGAGAAGAATGAGTTGGCCGCCAGACAAATTTCTCAGAGAGTAGGAGAACTTTTCTGTACCCTTAAAGGAGATAGGGTGGAACTGGCTGGAAATGCCGTTACCTATATGAAAGGAAAAATTTGGGTATAGAATGCATGTAATGTAAGGGCGGAAAATCTTTCGCCCAGTCTCACATTGACCGACACATGAACTGGAAAAACCTCATAAGACCTGCTTACAGATGGGTGCATGATGTCATTAATCAAACCGCCACAGTTAACCCTTTTATCCCTAATTCATTTGAAGGTAGGCCTGTGAAGCACGGGCATATTTCAATAGAACATTTAGAAGAACCTGCTAAAGATGATTTGCTGGAGAAACAGCTTTTAGAAAAAGGTATTAAGGTAGTCCCATATGAAATTAATGTAGCTGCTTACCGTGCTTACCTTTCTCAAACAGCCTATCCAGATAGCTATTATGGGGGAGGTAAGGATCCCCAGCAAAATTTTACGGAGAAAACGCTGGAGCATTTTGTCTCGCTTGATTTTCTCCAGCTTACGGAAGAAAGCGTATTTATAGATACTGCTGCCTGCACCTCACCCTTCTACCAAATTGTGAGGAAGAAGTATGCTTGTACTACTTATCAGCAGGACTTAATTTTTCCTAAAGGTCTTCACGCAGATAAGATTGGCGGGTACGCTTCTGAACTTATTCTCCCAGACCAATCTGTTGATGGGATTACCCTTCACTGCTCTCTGGAGCATTTTGAAGGGCGTTCTGACACAGAATTCTTTCAGGAGCTGGAGAGAGTCCTTAGGCCTGGAGGTAGAGCTGTGATCCTACCGTTTTACCTCGCTCATACCTACACCATACATGTAGACCCCGCATTCAATCTCATTAAGGGGCACAGTCCTAAGCTGGACCCCTGGGCTGAACTAAGATATAGCGGTTGGTATCAGCATTTTTCCAGGCATTATGATCCACAGGCCTTAGGTAGACGCATCCTAGCCAAGGCACCTTCTTTGAACCTCACCATTTACAGGGTACAGAACTTTAAGGAGGTAGACCTTTCTTGTTATCTGAGGTGGATAGGCGTATTTGAGAAGATGGCTAGTTGATCTAATTAAGTGTATATTTATTCTGTTCTGCGTGAACTTCAGCTAGACCGTGTATACAGCCTTGAGGAGTATATAGCTCTTGAATTGGCAGAGCCTAACCAGAAGTATGAGTTTATAAAAGGACATATTTATGCTAGGTCCGGTGGGAGTATTCATCATGGCATCATCATTAGCAACACCTCTTTCCTGATTAAAGAACAGCTGAAGCAAAAGAAAAAAGATTGCACCACACTTGGGTCCGACGTGAAGCTGGCGATAAAAGAAAACCACACTTACCTTTATCCTGATATTACTGTCATTTGTGGCCCTATTGAAATAGATAAGAATGTAAAAGAAGCTATCTCTAACCCAGGTCTCATTATAGAAGTTCTGTCTAAGTCTACCCAGGATTATGACCAGTCCAGAAAGTTTAGGTTA
>JBCCLI010000510.1:0-4278 GCA_039026975.1 Bacteroidota bacterium
ATCAATGACAAGAGAGAGTATTACCTACGATCGGCCCTCTGTGAGCAAAGTAGGGCTATGCTTAACAAGCTAGGTAAAAAGCCCATTCCCAACATAATCCCTAAAGGACTGGTACACAATTACTTATAAAAAAGTTGTGGGGCACCGGAAAAATATTATTTGCCTCATTATCAGTACCTTATCTCAAAATCGTGTCAAACTCAAGATTATTCATTCTCCCTTTACAGGAGAATCAAATAGGGAGTTAATGTCTAGTGTGTAAACGGAATGATACCTAGGAGGCTTACTTAAAGCGTTTCCAGAATGGTTTTTTTACTGCTTTGGGGACGGGTGTTACACTTCTCTCTAAGTAGAGACCGGATAGTTCATTCATGGTGTGCTCATTTCCAGGATCTAGTCGTAGAGATTCTTGTAACATATCAATAGCAGCCTGGGGTTGGTGAAGTTCTGCCAACACTATGCCTGCGCCTCTAGCAGCTTTAGCCTTGGTGGTATTCTCCTGCCAGGGTCTGGCATTCATAGCATGTTTGAAGGCTTTGTAGGCGGTGGGAAACCTTCTGAGGTGCTTATAGATATGGCCTTTTTGTATCCACAGCTCAGGATGATCAGCCTCTAACTCCAGTCCTTTTTCATTCCAGGTAGCTGCTTCTTCTATCTTTTGTTCATGTAAGGCTATTTGGGCCATAAGGAACATAGCCTTGGAGTAGGAAATAAAACTTACTTGAACCTTAGAACCGTTTACCCTTTCTCTTACAGAATGAGTAAGAGCTAGTTTCTCTGCATGATTCCAAACAGCGTATACCGCTTTCCCCTTGGCCTCAATGGAGAGGGGAGACCATTTTGCTGGCATAGAGTCCAGGAAAGTAATGAGGGTCATTCTAGCTTTTTCCCAGGCCTGCTGCTGAATGAAGGTATCAGCCAGTGAAAGTATAAGTTCTGGAGAAATTTTCTGTAGGGTAGATGATAGGTTCATATGCAGACAAACTGGTTCAATAATAAAAGGTAAGCTTTTAGCTCACTACTTATTCAATAACAATTTTTGTGCCAGTCATACTGATATAATGACAATTTGCGGCTTATGGGTAACCATTCAGCTAAAAAATGGTTTTTTCAGGAGCTAACAGATTCTCCCTCAATCTTTAATGGTTTGGATAGGCTGTAGGCTACAGTAACTCTCCAGCCAGATTAGCTAACTCAGACCTTTCTCCTTTCTTCAAGCTCACATGCGCAAAGATCTTATGACCCTTCAGCCTGTCTATCAAATAGGATAGTCCGTTAGACTGCTCATCCAGATAAGGCGTGTCTATCTGGTGAATGTCTCCTGTAAAAATCAGCTTGGTATCTTCCCCTGCACGTGTAATGATGGTCTTTACCTCATGGGGGGTAAGGTTCTGTGCTTCATCCACAATGAAGATGACTCGGGATAGGCTTCTTCCTCTAATGTAAGCCAGGGGAGTAATGAGGATTTTCTCATTTTCCACCATCTGCTCTATCCGCTTATAGTTTTTATCAGTCTCCTTGAACTGGTTTTTGACAAATTTCAAGTTGTCCCATAGCGGTTCCATGTAGGGATTCAGTTTAGACTTGATATCCCCAGGCAGGTAGCCTATATCTTTATTTCCTAGCGGAACTACCGGACGAGCTACCATGATGACTCGGTAATCACTTCTCTGCTCCAGGGAACCTGCCAATGCCAGAAGGGTTTTACCCGTACCTGCCACTCCTTGAATAGTAACCAGCTTGATATTTGGGTTAAGAATGGCATGCATAGCAAAAGTCTGTTCTGCATTCTTAGGTATGATCCCGTAAGAACTTTGTTTCTGCACCCGTTCTATCTGAGAGTCAGAGGGGTTAAAATAGGCAAGGGTAGACTTGACTCCATTTTTAAGAATGAAATAGTGGTTATTGATAAAGCCATTTCCTATGGTGTCAGAAGGGACTGAGCCATCTTTAAAAATTCTATCAATAAGTTCTGACTCTATATCCTCTTTTAGGGTAATTCCTGAGTACAGGTTACTTACATCTTTAACCTTACCAGTCTCATAGTCCTCTGCAGGCAGGTTGAGGGCTTTTGCCTTTAGCCTGAGGTTTATATCCTTGGTAACCAAGATGACTTTGGCGTCTTCCTCCTGTTCTTGTAAGGCTATAGCTGCATTCAAAATCTTGTGGTCAGGCTTTCTCTCTTCAAAGATAATTTCAGCATCTCTGGTCCTGGGATGGTGATTCATGATAACCTTCATTCTCCCTCTATTCTCCCCTTGTATCTTAACCCAGTCTTGGAGGGTATCTCTCCCCGCCAGCCTATCTACAAATCTGATGAACTCTCTGGCTTCAAAATTTCTGGTTTGGCTTCCCTCCTTAAACCTGTCTAATTCTTCAAGAACGGTGATGGGGATGGCTATGTCATTTTCCTCAAAGTGATTGATAGAGTGGCTATCATGTAGGATCACAGAGGTGTCTAGAACGTATATCTTTCTCTTTCCCACTATGCTGTTTCAAGTTAGATAGGAAATTATAGATTTTGGGGGTAGTAAACAATCTGTTTTTAGGCTGAATTAGCTTTTTCATATGCTCCTAAGAAAGTCTTCCTATTATTCTCTCCTTCAAGTAAGAATTTTGTATATTATGGTAAGGTTAGGGTTAGGGAAACCTGCCAGCCGCTGTTCTTTTCATCCTCTTTTCTGACAAATGCTTGCTATCTCATAGCGTATTTATTCACAGAATGCCCTGAAAGTAACATGCACCAGAAAAGATGTTTGGTAAATGTCTCCTTCTCTTGTAGGAGAATATTCCTCTCTTTTTGAGGGAAATAGAGGAGTTTGGTAGTTGATTCTGTCGGGTCAGGCAAGAAGTTGCTCAATCTGGTATGCTCAACTGGTTTATTTTAATTTTTTCAAATAAATTGATGTATATTAATTGCATCGATTAGATAGTCTGAATATCGTATAAATTTGTATGGAAAGATTTCTACACCTTTTTTCAGATATCCTCCTATTTTCTGTGGTAATGACCTTCATGTTCACTTTTGTGATGGGGATTATTCTTACCCTCCTACATCAGCTTAGGAATGCTTCGAGTATCTCTATACTGTCTGTCTTTAGACTAGAGGATGAGACACCTCAGGCAGATGTTTCCATGGATTAATGTTAATTTTCTATTTTATGACCCAGATACCGTCCACTAGACTGCTTAGTGCAGGTTTATTATTGTTGCTAGTGAGTCTTCTTCCGCATCAGTTGCTTTCTCAGGATAAAGAGGAAGAGGCCATTTCTCAGGTAGTTCATACCCTATTTGATGCTATGCGGGCAGGAGACAGCGCCATGGCCAGCCAGCTATTCCATCCCGAGGCTAGCATGTCTTCAGTTGGGGTAAAAGAGGGAGAAACTATATTAGCAGAGGGAGATCCAGCCCGGTTTTTTACCGCTATTGGAACTCCCCATGATGAGGTGTGGGATGAGCGCATATGGGGACTAAGTATTTCACACGATGGACTGATAGGGTCTGCCTGGATGAATTTTGCGTTTTTCAGGGGAGAAACCTACAGCCACTGTGGCGTAAATGTATTCACCCTAATGAAAGTAGGCGATAGCTGGACAATCATTAGCATTAGTGATTCCAGGAAGAAAGACTGCGATATCCCAGAAGATGTACTAGCTAAATAAAGTGTGAGACTGTAGGAAGAGAACTGCCAATAAATATATCCAAAGCACCCCTAAAAAGTGCCAGAAATACATGGCCAATTCTAAAGCATTCTGCTCACGCTTTCCATACTGGCGTAGAGCATAAAAGAAAAAGGCCAATCCTCCTATGATGTGGGCAGCGTGTAATAGGCTTAGTACATACAGGAAAGAAATTCTTGGGTTGTTCCCACCGATAAACATTCCCTGCTGCTGCATTTGGTACCACGCCCAGCTTTGACTCAGTAAAAATCCTATCCCTAACATCATGCTGATCCATAGCCAGCGCTTTCCTTCTGCAAATTGATTGAACTTCCAACTCTGATGAATAGTGATACTACTAATAATCAGGATGAGGGTATTCACATAAAATAAAGGAGGGACTGACAAACTGGACTCCTGACCTTCCCGAATAGGGTAAATCATGAAGGCCAGGCTGATAGACCCGAACAATATGATGATGGTCAGCATCAATAGCCATAGGCCCATTCTGGCAGATAACAGCAGCTTTCTATTCCCTAAATCGTCCATACGCGAAAGTATAATAACAAGATGAAAAACCCATGCTTAATGAAACTGTTTTTGGCTTTTTCCTGTCCTA
>JBCCLI010000511.1:0-4276 GCA_039026975.1 Bacteroidota bacterium
ATCTGATTGCCGCTGTTCCAGTCCCTTACTGGCTGTGATAACTACGTCATCTGTGCTAAAAGAAACCGGACTAAGCCCAAAGTTTAACCCTATGAGGTCTCCATCCCCGGTACTGAAACTCTTTTCCATACTTTCATATCCGGCATAAGAAAATACTAGGCTAATATTCTCTTGCTCATAGGAAGGTATTTCAAAGGAGAATTTTCCATTCTCATCTGTAAAAGTTCCTTGTTTTAGGGCTGGTATTCTGACAGAAGCTCCGGCAAGTGGTTCACCAGTAGTATTGTCTGTTAAGGTTCCTTCGACTTGAAAGGATTGGGAAAAGGTGGGAAGAGTGTATAGGAGAAAAGACAGGAAAATCAGAGCAAAGGATTTCATAAGACGGTTAAGATTGATGGATAAGGCTCAATATATGGGAATTATCCCTGTAAGGAACCCCCCACTACCTAAGCGTAGTGAGGGGTATATCATAAAGATTAGTTCTGCACCCAGAGAGACTTGCTCACTTGTGCCTGATTATCCCTGGTGATTCTCACCATATACCATCCGGCACCCAGGTTACTTACGTTTATCTCTTTTGTAAAGGCTCCTGCGCTTTGTCTTCCTTCAAAAACAGTTTGGCTAACTCGTCCCATTAAGTCCAGCATTTCTATGCGAATAGTAGCACTCTTTTCTAATGAGTAGGAGATTCTACTAGTTCCATTAGCAGGATTAGGATAGAGAGATAGATTTAGCTCTTTTCCAAACTCTTCATCTATGGAAGTAGCATTTGGATCTGTTATCTTCAATTGTGTTTTGAAAAGGATGGTCGTGAACTCATCTGGAATTTCTATATCAAGAGGTTCACATTCAAAAGTGGATGTATCCACAGAGCCAGCTACCACACTTACAAACACCTGTAGGCTATCATCAGGCCCTACTACCTCTTCTGGTATACCACTTAATAGCACACAGCCTCTTTTGGTGGAAGTATCAGCATGGTCTATGATAAATAGACAGTCTGGCTGGTCACATTCAAAAGTCATCCCCGCGGGTAGATTTGGAATAGAATCCAGTTTAAAAGAACAGATGTCCAGGGCAATCTCAAATGTTCCTACTACCAAGGCAGTATCTTCAGGAATGACTACACTGATTACCTGACTGTAAGCTGCGCCTATCTGCCCACTGGCTAGCGTATCAGGGTATAAACCTGGCACATCTCCTACGGAAGCGTCTGGTATACAGACCTGTGCAGTCAAGCTGGGAAGCCCTAGGAAACATATTAGGACTATTAAAAGTAATGAGTTGAAATGTTTCATGTGAAAATTTTAGGTTACTGACTTAACGATGGCTGATCTGTTTATTATATGTGAAAATAAAAGAATTTCAGGTTTTCGTTGAAAAACACTTTCTTACATTGACAGTATATTAAGCAAATAATGTGCTTACTAATCCACAAACAGCATGCAAAAATTAAGTACCGGTGATCAAGCCCCTACCTTCTCTTTAGAGAATCAAGAGGGGAAGATGGTTAGTCTTTCTGACTTTAAAGGCAAGAAGTGGGTAGTGCTCTATTTCTATCCTAAAGATGAAACCCCAGTCTGTGTAGCGGAAGCTTGCGCTTTCAGAGATCAGTATGAGGTGTTTGTTGAGGAAGGAGCAGAGGTGATAGGCGTAAGTAGTGATTCTACCCGTTCTCATCAGGCCTTTAGTAAAAGAAGAAACCTCCCTTTCTCCCTCCTGAGTGATAAAGGGCAAAAGGTCAAGAAAAGGTATCAAGTTGAAAATGCTTTTTTCGGATTACTACCAGGTAGAGAGACTTTTGTGATAGATCCAGAAGGAGTGATTCAGATGAGATTTGCTTCCCACACTAATATAGACGGACATATACATAAAGCGCTGGACTGTATACGCCAACAAAAGAAACCGGTCTGAAGATGACCGGCCTCTTATTCTGGTAGGAAGGATTACTTAAGTACATATCTGATTCCTAGTGCACCAAATCCGCCAGCAAATCCGGTGTTAAATCCATCTCCTAAGTAAATGGTAGGTACCCAATCCAGGGTAAAGTTTACGGGAGATTCTTCCAAGGTGTAATCCAACCCTATATATCCTTGTATCCCAAAGGAGGTAGAAGAGAAGTTCTGTCCTGGTTCAAAGTCAAAATCATAAGTCCAGAAAAATACAGAGGCACCTCCTCCAAAATAGTACTGCAGGTTTTCTACACTTTCTATGGGCTTATGAATTTGGTAGGCTCCACTCACATGGAACCACCTGTAAGTAGCCCAGCCGCGTGTACCTACATATGCCTCTACTGCATTACTTTCATTAAGAAAGTGCTTCACTGATAAGGAAATGGGAGAACCCAGACGAGCTCCTACTGCTGTTGTATATACCTGCGCTTGAGCAGTTTGAACACTTACTGTCAGGGTGAATGCTAAAAGGGCTGTAATGGTAAGTCTAAGCATAGCAAAGTTGATTTAAGGTTAATGATTAAAGAAAGCCTTTGAGAATGTAGAAGGAACATTCTCTGACCTCTTATTAGTAGTTGTGATTGCTAAATGGTTAACGCTTTGAGGAAAAATTTTTTCTGAAATTCATTCTTTTATAGCGTAACAGAATAGGATGTAACTAGAAAAGCTAAAAATTATTCAGATTCTGTTCCAGGATTCCCTCTTATTGGAAGCATAGATGATAGTGTGTAATGGCTTACATGGGCGAATTATTATGCGTTAAAAAATGACAAAATATAGCCAAAAGGAGATAAGCTTTTCCAGCACCTTTTGGCTGATTAGATTGCCACTATGAAAGAAGCCCCTACAAGTGAATCTAATGGAGTATTGACCTACTTAAAGGGAAGAGTAAAAAGCTTTGGGTATGCCTTCAAAGGGATATGGCTCTTATTCTCCACACAGCCTAATGCAAAGATCCATCTGGTAGCTACAGCTATCATTGGTTTGATGGGGCTACAACTAGGACTTTCAGCTATAGAATGGTGCTTCATCATAGGATGTATAGCCCTGGTGCTTACGGTGGAAGCTATAAATACGGCCTTGGAATTTCTCGTGGATTTAGTATCTCCTGAATACCATGAACTGGCAGGTAAAGCTAAAGACGTGGCAGCAGCAGCTGTATTACTTTCTGTGATTTGCTGTGCCGTGATTTGGGCTATTATTTACTTACCTAAAATTTGGATGCAGTGGCTATGAGCCCGTACAACTAAGTCTACTCTTTATCTCCTGTGAGGTGCTGAATATGGGATGAATGAGTAAGATTCCTCAGCTACTTCTGATGGTGTTACTGTGTGTAAATACTACTAAAAGGGATGGAGATATAGGTGCTATTTGCTTGATATACAGGCTATAAGTATCTATATTCTAAGCGTGTCATTTTTTGGGGGAATTAGGAAATTTTGTGGAATTCTTTATTGATATATTTCCATAAAATTCAGGCTTATGCTTGCACCTGATAGACCTAAAAACGAGAAACAGAGAATTCAGGCACTCCAGTCTTATAATATTCTGGATACCCTTCCGGAAGAGGAGTATGATGATATAACCAGAATAGCGGCTCAAATCTGCGGTACCCCTATAGCTTTGATCTCCTTGGTGGATGAGGATAGACAGTGGTTCAAGTCTAAACAAGGCTTAGATCCTTCTGAAACACCCAGAGAAATCTCTTTTTGTGGGCATGCGATAAATTCTCCGGGAGAATTTTTTGAAGTCCCTAACTCTAAGAAGGACCCACGCTTTGCGGATAATCCTTTAGTGGTAGGAGACCCTAATGTGGTTTTCTATGCAGGTTCTCCTCTAGTCACACCAAGAGGAGAAGCCATAGGAACGCTCTGTGTCATAGATCATGAGCCAAGGGAAATTTCTCAAGAGAAAAAAGAGACGCTACAGCTGTTAGCCAGACAGGTTATCACAACCTTGGAACTCAGGAAGCAGAATAAAGATTTTGAGGTAGTGAATGAACAACTGGTTTCTGAGATAAACACTAGAAAAGAAAGAGAGAAAGAACTGGTACAAGCAAGAGATCAGGCCTTAGAGGCAGAGAGAATAAAAGACCAGTTTCTATCCAATATGTCCCATGAAATTCGTACTCCTATGAATGGGATTATTGGGATAACTAAGTTATTATTGGATGAGGAAAACCTTCAGCAAGAGCACCACAAACTACTACAGCACATAGATTTCTCCGCTAAGCATCTCCTAAGAATCATTAATGATATACTGGATCTTTCCAAGGTACGGCAGAATAAACTATCCTTTGAGCAAATCGATTTTGACCTAACTGA
>JBCCLI010000512.1:0-4269 GCA_039026975.1 Bacteroidota bacterium
CTCAGCACTTGTGAGGAGGTTTCTTGACTAAGCCCTTGGAGAACAATATGTGTGAGTAATAAAAAGAGAATGATCTTGTTCATAGTTCTATCTGCTTGGAGAACAAGATCATATGTTAGACCAGGAAAATTATCAGGGTAAACCCTGATAAAGCAAAATCAGGGTTTACCGCCTGATCAGACCAGTTTTCGCTCCATTGCTATGCGCACAAGCCCGGCGGTATTACGTGCATTGAGCTTAGAAAGTAGGTTTCTTCTGTGCGTTTCAACCGTCTTTAGGCTGATAAACAACTCATCAGCCATTTCTTGAGAGGTCCTTTCTTCTACAATTAATTTAAGAATTTCCTTCTCTCTTCGACTAAGCTTTAGCTCAGATTTTTCTTCCTGCTTATTTCCTGATACAAGGCCCTCCATCACTGCTCTTGTAGCCTCATCATTGAAATAGGACTTTCCTGAAGCTACTTTTCTGATGGCTTTCAACATTTCCTGAGGGGCAACACCTTTAGTTATGTATCCATGGGCTCCCTTTTTAAGCATATTTTGGACATGATAGGCGTCACTATGCATGCTCATCACTAAAATTCTACTTGCTGGAGATATTTGCAGAATTTTACCGCATATCTCCATGCCATTCTTACCCGGCATGTTAATATCCAGCAATACTAGATCTGGAGACCATTTCCCCACCTTTACCAATACTTCCTCTCCATGGGTAGCAAAGTCAACCACTTCTATATCCTCTTCCTTCTCTATTAAGCCTTTGATTCCCTCCAGAAGAACGAGGTGATCATCAGCTAATAACACGCTGGTCATAGGCTATTCATTAATTCTCTAATTATTGGAATATGTATGCTAATGTTGGTCCCTTTCCCTACTTGTGAATCAATTTCCCATTCTCCTCCCAGGATCGCTATTCTGTCTTCCAGGTTCTTCATCCCCATTCCTCCTTTGGCCTGGACTGGATCAAAGCCTTTTCCGTCATCCTCCACCATGATACTTACTTCTCCCTCAAAGAAAGAGAACTGTACTGATGCTTTATTTGCCTCTGCATATTTGACAACGTTGTTGAGCAATTCCTGGATAATACGGAACATACTAAGTTCCTGGTGAGAAGTTAACTCTGGCATACTCTGCAATACCTCAACGCTAATAGCAAGGGAAGATGAATCACTCAGTTGCTGGACATACTGCTTAACGGCTGGAACCAGCCCCATTTCCAATAATACCTTAGGCATCATATTGTGAGCAATACGCCTCACTTCCTCATAGGTGTCATCCAGAAGGGTGGAGGCTTCTCCCATCTCGTCTTTATGGGTTGAAACTGAAGCTACTTTTAACTTAGCCGCTGCCAACATCCCTCCTATTCCGTCATGTAAGTCCTGGGCTAACCTTCTTCTCTCCTTTTCCTCTCCCTGTATGACGGCATCCATCCGGATAATCTGCTGCTGGTTTTTCAGGTCCATGACCTTTTGCTGTTCAATCTGCTGCATACTTTCCGCCAACAGCTTCTTCTGCCGATAGAACACTAAGCCAAGTACGGCTAATCCCAACGCAAATGCCACCGTCATGATGATGAGATTACGTAAGCGAATCCCAGCTACCTGGGCCTCTATGGTTTTCTGCTGAAGTTCTTTCTCACTGGCGAGTAACTGGATTCGGCTTTCCCGACTTCTGGATTCATATCTAGCCTCCAGCTCCTGTATCTTCTGGGTATTTCCTTCATTGATGAGAGAATCATTCAAAGCGATAAACTTCTCCTGATAGCGGTATGCCTGTGAATAATTTCTTTTTCCTGCATACGCCTTAGCCATAGACTGGTAGGCGTTCCGGATTTCAGGTTTTAACTGTAGATCCATGGCCAGCTTATACCCCTGATTTGCATATGCCAAGGCTGGTGCATACGATTTTTGCATTAAGGCTGTTTTAGCCAGATTATCATACATACGCGCAAGCCCTTTAGGAGCTTTGTTTCTTTCCAGGAGGCTTTTCGCCTCATTTAGGTAGGAGTAGGCCTTAGGGAAATCTCCTTCTTCCCGGAATAACAAGCCCATATTTCCCAAGTTGTAGGCAAGACTCCGCTCATACCCCAAACTTTCCAGGTATACATTAGCCTCTTCATAAGCTTCAAGCCCTTCCTGAGTTTGATTAAGTTGTTTGTAAGCAGTTCCGATATTCCCCAAATTCAAGGCAAGCCCGAGTGTATCTTTAAATCTGCGAGAAATCTCTAGTGCTCGTAGGAAATAGGTTAAGGCCTCCTCATTCTGTTTTAGCGCAAAGTGAAGATTCCCATTATTATTTAGACAGCGCCCTACCCCAGTTGTATCTTTCAAGGCTTCATAAAAGGCCATGGAAGCAAGATTCACTTCTATGGCTTTTTCATACTCCCCCTGTATTTTGTAGATATTCGACAAGTTCCCATAGCTGCGAGCTAATCCATGAGTATCTTGCTTTTGCTCCTGTAGCTTGATGGCTTCTTGCAGGATAGAGTCTCCACTCACATATCTTCCGGCCATCCTGAAGTAGATGGCTAGGTTATTCTGAGCCGCGGCTACAGAGGAGGCTTTCTCCATTCTTTTTGCTATCCCAAGGGCCTCCAATCCGTACTCATACCCCTTAGTCTGGTCTATGTAAATCCATTGCCAGAATAACTCATCCGCATAGGTAAATTTCGCTGAATCAGTTGGTGCATTCTCTAGTCCATTGACCAGACTGTCTATGACAGCTTCATGCTGAGAGAATACATATAATCCTGTTAGCAGGAGAAACAGTAGGGTAATATGGCGAGGCATTTCATTCTAGGCTGAGATGTTACAAACAGGAAATTAACCATTTCGAATGAGAATATTAGCTAGAATCAGCTTAAGGGTATTTGGGTCTACATTTTCTTCAATCCATTGCCCACAGTAAACCTTCATAAACAACGAAATAGCTCCGGATTTAACCCCTGAGCTATCTCGTTAAATGTTTGTAAGAGGGAGGTATCAGAAGCCTTATTCTATCAGTCTCTCCATAAGACCCGGTCCTGCTACCGGCCAAAATGGAATTTTCTCTACTGTTGTTTCTCCAGGTAAGTTCTGAAAATAGTCCATTGGGTCTTGATCCGTTAGGTCTTCATTCATAAAGGAATACAGCTTTTCCGCTAGAGTCTCATTTGTCAGAATCAGTTCTCTGTTAGCATCATGGGTACCTCTATGCACTGTAAGTAGGTGGTGATTGGGAAAGAATTCAGCTAGAAATACGGCATTCTCCATAGGGGTATTCCAGTCCATGTCTCCTTGTATCATCAAAAGTGGAACCTCTGAGCTAACATGTGTACGGAACTTATCATCTACTGCTACACTTCCTTCCAGTTCTCTGATGCTTTTGTAGAGTATATTAGGATCACCTATCCAGCGGATTTCTTCCCTGCTTGATAATAGGTTATCTCGGCTCCTGCTTATTCCAAGACTATTATCTATCAGAGGACTCATCAATAGCTCTCGTTCCATTCCTCCCCTTTCCTCCAATGCCCATAAGCCCAGCATTTCATACTTCTCATGATACAAGTCCAATATATATTTAGGCCAGGACGCCAAAGACTCTCTTCTGTCATCTGCAAATGGGTAGAAGAAATTCTCTCTCAGGTCATCAAGACCGATTATCACCTCATCATCTATTCCTTCTTCTTGAATGGATACTCTGGTACTTAAAGGTCCTTTCTCAAATCTTTTTACCACCTCCTGATAAGCAGCTATGAATCCGCCTTCAGGAAGTAACTCTTTAAGTTTGGGGTCTTTCTCCGCCTCCTGTGCTAATCTCTCAAGCACTTTCCAAATACCCGCGGGATCATCATAGCCATGGTCCAGAGGCTCTATACCTGAGAGGAGCATCCGGTCCACTTGCTGGGGATAGGTCTGGTGATAGGCAAGCGCCCACTGAGAGCCAAAACTGGTCCCTAGCAAAGCGATTTCCTCCACCCCCAGATACTTACGCACATCCTCTATGTCTTCCACCATATTTCGGATATCATAGCCTTCCACATCTACGCCTATTCGCTTGAATTTATCTACGGTTTCTGAATACGCTTCCGAAAAACTAGCTGCACAGGTCTCAGCATTGAAAGGTTTATCTTCCTCTCCTATGGAGAAGGCAAATTCCATTTGAGAAATCTGAAAACCGGGAGAGTAAGAATGTCCTCTCTGATTCATGATAATGACTTCCCGGGTCTCTCTAAGTTTGTCTAGCTGCCAAACCCAGGCTTTCGCTCTTTCCCTACCAAAGCTTTCATAAA
>JBCCLI010000513.1:0-4260 GCA_039026975.1 Bacteroidota bacterium
ACAAACATAGACTTTCTGGATCAGTCTAGTGGAAGCTATCCACTTAACCAGTGGAATTGGAACTTTGGAGATGGAGGAACTTCTACTACCCAGTTCCCTTCCCATACCTATACAGTTAATGGTATCTTTGATGTATCTCTTGAGGTGGCAGATGTGAATGGATGTAGGGATACCGCTGTTAGGGAGAACTATATTCGGCTGGATCAGCCTGCTGCTAACTTCACCGTTGACAGCCAACTAGACTGTCCTGGAACTACGCTCCAATTTACTGATACCTCTGTTCCTGATACTACCATAGCTAACTGGTTGTGGGATTTTGGTGATGGTACTACCTCTAATATTCCTAATCCGTCTCATCTGTTCACAGATCCAGGGAATTATACTGTGAGCTTGACCATTACTAATGTATTAGGCTGTTCTGATACCAGAACCAGGAATAATGTGGTAAAGATTTTCCAGGGCCCTGATACGGATTTTGTGATAGCAGATAGCATAGGGTGTTTCCCTTTTGAAGCTACCTTTACTGATGTTTCCGTAGGAAATGATGCTCCTGTAGTAGGATGGAACTGGGGTTTTGGAGATGGGAATTCTTCCATAGAACAGAATCCGGAACACATATATACTGCAGCAGGAACCTACATAGTAAGCCTGACAACAACTGATAATAATGGATGTTCCAGAACTTCTACTGGTACTGTGTATGTGTTAGAGCATCCAGAGGCCAATTTCTTCACCCTGGATACCCTGGGATGTGCCCCTGTTTGGGCTGACTTTGTAGATCTTTCTCAGGGAGATTTCCCTATAGCCAGCTGGTTATGGGACTTCGGAGATGGAGGAAGTTCTACAGATGCTAATCCTACCCATGTTTATACAGAAGATGGCACCTATACAGTTAGTCTCATAGCTACAGATGCCTTTGGCTGTACAGACACGGCTGTAAAAGAGGAGTATATCCGTTTAAGAAATCCACAAGCCGCTTTCGATGCAGATGTACGGGCAGGCTGTCCTGGTCTGGAGGTCCAGTTCTCAGACATAAGCGTACCTGATACTACTATCATTTCATGGTCATGGAGGTTTGGAGATGGAAATAGTTCCTTAGCCCAAAATCCCGCACATGTATATGATACGCCGGGAGACTATCAGGTGGAACTGATTATTACCAATATTTTAGGCTGTACGGATACTATGAGAATGCCTGATTTCATCAGAATTTACCAGCCTCCTACAGCTAGTTTTGTGTCCTCTGCTACAGAAAATTGTGGGCCATTCTCAGTTAGCTTTACAGATGCCACTGCCAGCACACAGGGGATCATTCAGTGGAACTGGTCCATAGATGGAACTAACTTTGCAAATTCTCAAAATGCATCCTTCTTCTTTGAAAATGTAGGGGTGTATTCTGTAGAGCTGGAAGTGACAGATTCCAGGGGATGTACAGATAGATTTATTGAAGACATAGAGTTATTTGCTATTCCTCAAGCTGCCTTTACCGTTTCTGACAGCCTGGGCTGTGGGCCTGTTACCCTGAGTTTTGAGGATCAAAGTGCTTCAGACGCCCAAATCAGCCTGTGGGACTGGCAGTTTGGAGAAGGGGTTGGCGCTCAGCAGGAGAATCCAGTGTATACCTATGATCAAGATGGCTTATATACCGTCAGCTTGAGAATAGAGGATGAGAATGGGTGTGTAGATTCTGTGAGTAAAGAGAACTTCATTCGTCTACGGCATCCTGAGGCAGACTTTGTGGTAGAGTATGAGCCTGGTTGTGCCCCCTTATTTGTTAACTTCTTTGGAGAAAGTACAGGACAGGCAGGGATAGATATTTGGAACTGGAGCATGGGAGATGGAAACGTAGGCAGCGGACAAACGGTTACCCACCCCTACATAGATCCGGGAGATTATGTGGTCCGTCTCATAGCAGTGGATTCACTAGGATGTTCTGACACGGTTACTAAAATCACCAATGTCAACATCATTGAGGACCTTATACCTGAGGTAGTGAACATACATGCTGTCTCCACCTTATCAGATACCAGTATACAAATCAGCTTTGCCCCAGATACAGATCCTAATTTTGAGCAGTACATACTGTATAGAGAGTCTGAGACTCAGCCGGGTATTTACTTGCCAGTAGACTCTACCGTATTTAGGTTTGATACCGTATTTGTAGATAATACTGTTCTAGCTACAGAGAGATCTTATTGTTACAAGATAGCTGCCAGAAATAACTGTGGGTCAGAGTCAAACCTTATTCAGACGCAGGAACACTGTAGCATCGAGATATTGTCCGTTCCTATTCCTGATCAGGTCATTTTGGAGTGGAATCCTTATCGTGGATGGAATGTGGTGCAGTATGAGCTGTATAGGGTAACAGACTATAATCCTTTCCGTACGGAGTTTGTGGCTGTTCTCCCTGGAAATGAAACTCGCTACCTGGATGAAAGCACAGAGTGTTTTGACGCTTATAGCTACAGAGTGAAAGCTATTGGTGCGGGTATTCTCCAGGAATCCTGGAGTGATACTACCCTTACCTTCAACCAGAAGACAGTTCCCACACAGCCAAATGAGATGGTAAGGGCCACAGTAGAGAATAACAGAGAAATTCTGGTAGAATGGGCCCCCTTTGACCTGCCAGGGGAGGAGATCGTATACCTGGAGCGCCAACTGGATGGTGGCGTATGGGAGACTAAGGCTACCATTCCAGCAGGGGAGGAAAAGTTTCTGGATGAAGAGGTAGATGTCCAGAGGCGTTCCTACGCTTACCGGGTGTCTGCCCAGGATAGTTGCGGATTCAGAACAGAGCCTAGTAATACGGGTAAGACTGTCCTTATGGCAGCTGAACGTAATGTAGGGGCTAACCTAATAGAATGGAGTGCCTATGAAGACTGGAAATTTGGAGTGGATAGGTATGAGATAGAAGTCTACAATGACTCTTCTGCTCAGTACCAGCTGGTAGATGTAGTTCAAGGAAGTATTACCACTTATGAGGATAGGACCACCTCCCTTAACCAGTCAGAGTATTGCTACAGGGTATGGGCCGTAGAGCTAGGAAATAGGCGTGCGAGGAGCTTATCTAATGAGACTTGTTTGCCTGTATTAACTAATCTCCAAGCACCTAATGCCTTCACCCCTAATCAGGATGGGATAAACGAGGTATTTACTCTTAATGGCATTCATGTGCAGACCTTTAATATGCAGATCTACAGCCGATGGGGAACTCTGCTCTATGAGTCAGATGATATTTCTGAAGGATGGGACGGGACCTATGAAGGAACTGCGGCTAAGGAAGGGGTATATGTCTACATCGCCAAAGGTCTTGGCTTTAATGGACAGCCCTACTTGATCCGGGGAACGGTCACCCTGCTCAGATAGGAGAATGTGAGAAAAGAGAACTGCCTGTAGCCGGATATAGGGTGTAGGCAATTCTTTCTACTGTACCCATCCATTTTACAGGAAATAGGGAAAATATCGCTAAGAATATTCGAACTGGCACAAATAATTTGTATTGCATTTAGCTAAAATGTCCAGCCATAATCCTACAGCCAGGTAGGAAAGGAGCTGTTGAATAGTAGGCCATATGCAGGCTAAGAAGAATCTTTCTCATGAGAATCCAATATATCTAAGGCTTTGCGGGCGATATCGAGGTGTTCGGATGAGGGTTTTATCAGGAATATACTTGAAGTTGTCATCTTGCTTTAGCCAGGCAGACTGTCAATTTCTATTTGTAAGTCAAGATTTCTCCTATTCTCGCTAGAGAATTAGCTCAATAAATGCTAATATTGTATGCATGCATAACATATTGTTGTTATGCTAACTATTTTGATATTCATACCCTAAAATCTACAATAGCAGATGAATTTTGAACTCACAGAAGAACACTTGATGATTCAGCAAATGGCTAAAGATTTTGCTGAGAATGAATTAAAGCCAGGTGTCATAGAAAGAGATAATGCCCAGGAATTTTCTAAAGAGTTACTGGGTAGAATGGGAGAGCTTGGGTTTATGGGAATGATGGTTAGCCCTGAGTATGAAGGAGGCGGTATGGATACGGTTTCCTACGTATTGGTCATGGAGGAGCTTTCTAAGTGGGATGCTTCTGCGGGGGTGATTGTATCAGTGAATAATTCATTGGTTTGTTGGGGACTAGAAGCCTTTGGGACAGAAGAACAAAAGCGGAAATATCTTTCAGATTTAGCTAGTGGGAGAAAAGTAGGGGCTTTCTGTCTATCAGAGCCTGAAGCAGGTTCAGATGCCACCAGCCAGAAG
>JBCCLI010000514.1:0-4219 GCA_039026975.1 Bacteroidota bacterium
CTCATAGGCAGCCTCTCCATTCAGCCTCTCCCAACCATCCAGGTTTTTTCCATTAAATAAAGGCTTCCAGTTGGCTGAAGGCTGAGCTACTAATAAAGAACAAATACAGCAGTGGCTTATGGCCAGTAATATGAGTCGTTTCATGAGTGATATCTTTGGGCATGTATATTTATACCATGTGTGCAGGAAGACTCCTTTTAGCGGTTCTTCTACTACTTTTATGACGGAAAACTTCAGACTTATCCCTGAATGACGCTAGGCTTAGGCCCTTCTGGGGGGGAGATCTGCCGCTACATAAATACTATCTATGGCCTTCATATTCAGGGTAGCATCTTCTATACCAGTAGGAATAAGGTAAAAAGGATGCTCTATAGCTTTCAGTAGTGCTATCAATTGATAATAAAAGGTGGTTAGGCCCTGAACACGTCTTTTCTCGGTTTTGTTACCTTTTTCCAGGAGAATCTCCGTACCTCCTTCATTTTTTTGGGGAGAAAATGGGTTTGGTATATGTAGGGTCCCTTCTGTCCCCACCACCTTTACATCTGACCTGTACTTGACATGCTTTTCAAATGAGCAGTGGACCCTGGCTTGAACAGAATTCCCAAAAGCCATCTCTGTCTCCATGCTCCAATCAATGAGTCCATCAGGAGACATAGCTTTCGCACTTAGTATCTCAGGTTCTTCCCCCATTAAGTGTCTAAGTATATGCACACAATAACAGCCTAAGTCCATGAGAGATCCTCCTCCCATTTCATATTGAAAGCGTATATCACCTTCAGGGCGTGGCGGCACGGTAAACACACTTTCTAATGCAAGAATATCTCCCACCTCCCCTGCTTGCATGATCTGCTGGACAGCCTGGAAAACAGGATGATACCTATAATGGAATCCTTCCATCAGCTGACAGCTATAGGCACTGATAGCCTGCTGCAGACGGGTTGCCTCCTCTGCATTCATACATAAAGGTTTCTCACAAAGTACATGCTTCCCTTGCTGCATGGCCTTCTGGCACCATTCTGTATGCATAGCATTAGGCAGCGGGATGTAGATAATATCTATGTTGGGATCGTCTACCATTTGCTGATAACTGCCATATACATGGGGAATACGGTTATCAGTAGCAAACTGCTGGGCATTGGTAGCATTGCGGGAAGCAATGCCATAAATGTGTATATTGTCAATAAGGGCTGATGGAGTAACCACTGCTTTAGGGGCTATTCTAGCTGTTCCAAGAATTCCAAGTTTATACATAAAGGTCTATTCTCCCGGTAAAATAGGCAGAGAAACGCTATGTAACAGAACTTGAGAGAATCAATTCTATAAAATCCAGATTTGGGAAAATCAGTTAATCTCATTTTATTCGATAATTCGACACATTAAGGCTGAGACTATTGTCTATCTTATATATGGATCTGCTACTCAAGAATATACAAGAGCCATTCAGGCAAGTATTTCCCAGGCGCATGATCTATATGGTAGCAGTAGCCTAAGCAGTAACACATCAACCATCACACTTATACTCTATGGCTTCTAGAAGTGGGTTTTCATCACGCATTGGGTTTGTAGCTGCGGCAGCAGGTGCAGCAGTAGGTTTAGGAAATATTTGGCGCTTTCCTTATGAAACTGGAGAAAATGGAGGGGCAGTATTCCTCCTGATCTATCTTCTCTGTACTGTATTAATAGGTTTCCCGGTTATGCTGGGAGAGATAGCTATAGGCAGAAGTACCAGTTTAAACCCATATGGTGCCTATAAAAAAATAGGAGGAAAACGCTGGGCCCTCGTAGGCCTTTTTGGTGTGTTCTGTGGGGTAGCTATCCTTTCTTTCTATAACGTGGTGGCAGGATGGGCCTTTGGGTACTTTGTACAAATTACCTTTGGGGGGCTATTAGCGTCAGATAATTTTGGGGGATTCTTCTCTAGCTATATTGCTGACTTCTCAGATAATATGACCTATTCTCTCATTTTCATGGTCCTCACAGCCTTCATTGTGCTGAGGGGCGTACAGAGCGGAATAGAACTAGCCTCTAAGATTTTAATGCCTTTCTTGTTTATCCTCCTTTTTGGGCTGATTATATATGCCCTCACCCTGGATAATGCTATGGCAGGAGTTAATTTCTACCTACTACCAGATTTTTCAGAAGTGAGTTTTGAGACCGTTTATTCCGCCATGGGACAGGCCTTCTTTTCTCTCTCGTTAGGGATGGGAACCCTCATTACTTATGGTTCCTACCTGAGTAAAAAGGAAAACCTGGTTTCTGCCGCAGGCATAGTCACAGCAGCTGATGTTACAGTGGCTTTTCTGGCAGGTCTTATGATATTCCCCCTGGTATTCTCCCAGAATATGGAACCTACTGCTGGACCGGGACTGGTATTTGTAGTGCTTCCTGCCGTCTTTAAAAGTATGGGTGCTTTAGGAACCGTAATAGGGGGAACCTTTTTTCTCTTGTTAAGTGTAGCAGCCCTGACTTCCACTATTTCTCTACTAGAAGTTCCCGTAGCTTACGTAACTGATGAACACAAGGTAAATCGTATAACAACGGTTATAGGTTTAGCGTTACTTAGCTTTCTGGTAGGTGTGCCTAGTATGCTTTCTCAGGGAGGAAATGAAGGCTTATCTGAGTTCATTACCTATGGGGGAGAAACAAGGGCCTTTATGGATATGATAGAGGATTTATTCTTGAATGTAGGCTTACCCTTAGGAGGGTTTTTAATGAGTGTATTTATAGCCACCCAGTGGAAAACGGCCTCTCTGTCCGCAGAAATAGCCTCTGGGAATAGTTCCTATGAAGGCTCAATGGTACAGCGCTTTGTAAACTTGATGATTACCTTTATTTGTCCGGTAGTCCTAGGCCTGATTTTTGTAATAACTGTACTTCAAAAGTTCTTAGGAATTCAACTTCCTTTCTTATAATTGACAAAATTTATCAGTAGGTCATGAACCCAAATAATATGCGTTTTTTCCGAACCCTACCTTACCTATTTGCCTGTATGCTATTAGTGGTGGGAAGCGGCTGTAAGAATAAGAAGAAAGTGGTTGAGTCTACCCCTGAACCTGTGGTTCAGCAGGAGGATGACAGGCTCACAAGGATCAAAGACCAACTCAGGGCTATGCTTAATGCCCCTGCTTCCAGAAGTATGCAAGAACTGGAAGGAAAGGAGAGAAGATTAAGAGATATTAAAAACCTAGGATTGTCAGATCCTACCATAGTAGAGCTCATCAGCCAGGTAGAAAGTAAACTGGCTGAGGAAAGAAAAACGCTAGAGTTTGACGCCCAGTCTAATAGTGCACAGAATAAAAAAGCTAAAATAACTTCCGCTTTGAATGACATAGTACGGGCAGGGAATACGAACATAGCCAATATGAAGATAGAACAGGCCCTTGAATTATTCTCATCAGAAGACGCCCCTGTACTTATCGTCATTCACCAGTCCGGGGGTATCAAAGACTACGACAGGCCTACAACCATTAAGAAATACCTGAATTACTTGAAAGACCAGGGGAAGAATCCTAATGCAGTGAATAACGTGAGCTATGATCCTTCAGGTAAAATAAAGGAATTGGAACTTATCAAGATTAACTAGTAGTTATGTTCAGATCCCATCAAATTATACTCTTTCTAGGGTTAGTACTGTTTTGTGTTAAGGGCATTTATGCCCAGGATGTGTTGAGCCCTCAGCGGAAGCAGGCCATAGATTCTCTGGCCCTGGAAAAGGTCAGGGACCTGAGCACCTACATTAGCATTATCGGCAATAAAAATACACCTTTCTCAGAAGCTAACAGGGTAATTGACAGAGCGGTGGAGCTATTTGCCGGTGGAAGTGAAATAGGCGTTTCCTCTTTGTATAGAGAACAGATCCAATACTTTGGCGTCAGAAAATATTTTGAGCGCTTAATGGCCCTCAACTATGATAGGGTGACCATCAGGTGGTATAACATCCAGTACATTTCAGACCTTGAATTACAGCCTGACGGTAGATATGTAGGCATCATTACCATTTACCAACGTTTTGAAGGGACTACTGCTGATGGCTTGAAGTATATGGATACCACTAAAAAAGATATCACCGTTTATGTGGAAAGAAAAAGTACCCAAATAAGCGGCAGGGTCATAGCGTTTTGGGATGTGTTATTAGGAGATATACGAGTTGCCGAGACTACCCAATGAGAAGGTGCTGCCTTGTTTATGTCTTATTCCTGGCTCTCCTCCCTGGTCTTAA
>JBCCLI010000515.1:0-4198 GCA_039026975.1 Bacteroidota bacterium
AAGTATCTATCATGGGTAACCAGCACCAGGCTCTGTTTGCTAGTAGAAAGGAACTTCTCTAGCCACTCTATACTATCCAGATCCAGGTGGTTAGTAGGCTCATCCATGATGATGAGGTCCGGTTCTTCAATAAGGGCTTTAGCCAGGGCCACTCTTTTCTGCTGTCCACCAGACAGCTGTCCCAGCATCTGATCCATCTCATGTATGTCCAGCTTTCCCAGTATCTGGGCTATCTTGGTTTCTATGTCCCAGGCTTGAAGGCTATCGATTTTTTCTGATAGTTGCTGAATAGTAGCGAGTTGTGCTTCAGACGGAGAAGAAACAGACAGTAAGGATTCATATTCCTTAATCGCATTTAAAGCAGGATTATCTGCCTCAAATACTACTTCCTGCACGGTCTGGGAGGGCGAGAACTTAGGGACCTGTGGGAGAAAAGCCATCCGTATACCTTTCCGCCTACTTACCTGACCTTGGTCTGGGTTTATGAGTCCTGCGAGGATCTTCAGGAGGGTAGATTTACCTGACCCATTTATGCCTACCAAGGCTACTTTTTGTCCCTGGTCTATCCCAAATGAGAGATCTTCAAAGAGTACCTTGTCAGCATAGGATTTAGATATTTTTTCAATAGACAGGTAATTCATGAACCATTAAGTAATTCTTCTAACATAGGGAGAGTATTATACAGGATGCGCTCATGAATATTCTCAAGTGGGGCTTTTTCAAAATCCTTTCCGGTGATGTGCTCATACAGTTCTACATATCTTTCCGAAATAAGATGTACCCTTTCATCATCCATATGGGGCATACTTTGACCTTCAAGGCCCTGGAAGTCTTTTGACATCAGCCATTTTCTGACAAACTCTTTCGAGAGCTGTTTTTGAGGCTTTCCTGCCTGCTGTCTGTTCTCATAGCCATCGAGATAGAAATAGCGGGAAGAGTCTGGGGTATGGATTTCATCTATGACATAAATTTTTTCATTTAGGCTTCCCATTTCATATTTAGTGTCCACCAGGATTAGCCCACGTTCCCTAGCCATCTCACTCCCTTTCTGGAAGAGCTGTAAGGCATAGGTCTTTGCTGTTCCCCACTCATCTGCATCTAGTAAACCAGAACGTAAAATTTCCTGTTCAGTGATGTCCTCATCATGGCCTATGGTGGATTTAGTAGAAGGAGTGATGATAGGTTCAGGTAGGGGATCATTTTCTTTTAGTCCGTCAGGTAGGGGTACTCCACAAACTTTACGTTTACCAGCGGCATATTCCCGCCATGCATGCCCCGCCAGATAAGCCCTGACTACTATTTCCACGGGAAAGGCTTTACACTGTACAGCTATGGTAACGTTGGGGTCTGGGACAGCTATGATATGGTGAGGGATATCAGGTGGGAGAGCTTCAAAAAAGTGAGCCGCTATCTGATTAAGGATTTGACCTTTGTAGGGAATACTCCTTGGAAGGATATGGTCAAAGGCAGAAAGTCTATCACTGGCGACAATGACTAAAAAAGTATTTTCAATATTATAGACGTCTCTCACCTTTCCCTGGTATCTACTTATCTGTCCAGGAAACTGAAAATCAGTCTGATCTATGGTAGTTAATGTCATAAGAGAAATAAAAAGTTAAAGATAGGGGAATAAATGGGAATGTACTGTGATTGCGTTTTCCTCATTCTTTTACTAAATTATTACTACCTAAAAATAGAGACAATATGACTTCGGATCTCGCGTCAACAGTAACGGAAGGAATCAGAGTAAATGTTAGAACGGCGTACGTAAAAGATGAATCTTCGCCCAAACACAACTACTATGTATTTGCTTACCAAGTTGAAATAATTAATGAATCAGCATATCATGTTCAGCTGGTTTCCAGGGAATGGCACATCACAGATAGTACGGGAAATAAACGCCTAGTAACGGGAGAGGGCGTGGTAGGAAAGCAACCTAATCTGGCACCAGGCCAGAAATATCAATATGTCAGTGGGTCTCATTTTCTCACTCCAGTAGGGAAAATGGAAGGGCACTACCTGATGGTCAGAAAAATGGATGGGGCAAATCTTGAAGTTCAGATCCCTCCTTTTGTGATGGTAGTTCCTTATTTGTATAATTGAGGGAAATTAGCGTTTACCATCTCCCAATCATTTACATGGATAATATAAATACGAAGCCAGCTACTGCCCAGATAAAATACTTAGGGTCATTAAGAACGGAAGCCACTCACCTCAGATCTGGAACAGAAATCATCACTGATGCTCCGGTAGATAATAATGGTAAGGGAGAGGCCTTCTCTCCTACAGACTTGGTAGCTACAGCCTTAGTTAGCTGTATGATCACTGTCATGGGAATCTACGCTAACAAGAATGACATACAAATGGGGGATGTTGAAAGCAGTGTGGAGAAAATAATGGCTTGGGGCCCTAGGAGAATCTCCCAACTCAACTTGGAACTTATTTTCCTAAATCATCAACTTAATGAAACTCAAAAGTCTCTTCTCCAGGATATAGCGCTGAACTGCCCCGTGGCTAAGAGCATCCACCCAGATATAGCTGTAAACGTAAAATTTGTTTATAGCTAAGCTGTCATTAAAAACCGTAGTAAGAATTTCACGTCCAGAGACCCATCTATTTGTGGTTCCCTACCTTAGTTGCATAGCATACTTTTCCTCCTGTGCAGGAAGTTGCTGTGGTAGCTAATGTGGCTAGTGAAAATAGAATAACCAGGGCTAAAAATATAGATTTTACACGCTTCATGAAATAGTATGTTGTGGGGAGAACCCCTATTGCTTAACAAGTAACGTAAAAATCTTCAATAGGTAAATGTATTTTAAGTGAATGACTAAGGAAGAATTTACTGACCTGACTCTACGTAAGGTAGAATCTTTTATCGAAGAGAATTTGGACAAAGATCCTGCCAAACTGGCCCTTAGCTCACAAGGATCCCCTCTCCCCATTCCCCTCATAGCTAGTCAGCTTAAATATCTTCAACGAGCCAGGACTAAACTACCCACCTATTACAATCATAGATGTATTCTCCCTCCCAGGGCCTTTGAACAGTCTACTAGTGAACGTAGTGCTGCATTAAAACCCTTTCAGGGGAGCCTATTCCTGGACTTGACTGCTGGATTAGGGGTAGATAGTAAGGCTATGGCTAGCATAGCAGAGGCATTGACATGTGTAGAAAGAGATCCTGTCTTGTGTGAGGTTCTTACCCATAATTTTGCCAAAATAGGACTCCCTCTCCCCCAAATTATAAATGATTCAGCAGAATCTTTCATACAGACTTATCAGGGTCCTGAGTTTGATATGGTATACCTGGACCCTGACAGAAGAGGAGAGGGAGATATACGGTTAGAAGATCCTGCCTTATTTAGCCCTAATCTATTCAATACACTACCTCGCCTGCTAGAGATAGGGAAAGAGGTATGGGTGAAATTCTCTCCCCTACATGACGTGTATCAGATACCTGTACAATTTCCTCAGACTACATCAGTAATGGTTATTTCTGTAGACGGAGAGTGTAAGGAAGTCTTAGCTGTTTTTCAGAAAAATATGAATACTTCCTTACCTAGCTTTCAGGCACGCATTAGTAGAGCTGGAGAAAGCTGGTCTTACCTTTTTCATAGAGGGAATAAACCCTCAAATTTAATAGATCCTTCTGAGCCTTATATGTATTTACATCAAGCAGACGTAAGCTTGTACAAGCTAAGAAGGGTTTCTGAGTGGTGGGCAGAGGTAGCTCCTACTATCAAAGGGGGAATGAACCACCCCCAGGGCTACTTTTTCTCACAAGAAGGAGTTTCAGCTGCTTTACCTGTGAGGAGTTATGCTATCATCAGAGTATTTTTATACAAGCCCAAGAAGATCAAGAAAACGCTACAAAACATAGGCATCAAGAAACTGGAAATCTCTAAACGTCAATTTCCCTTTTCCGTAGCTGAGATTAGAAAAAGTATTGGCATACAGGCAGGTGGTACTTACCATCTCATCTGTACTACTTTTCCAGATGGGAGTAAGCGGGCTTTTCTTTGTGAAATAGAGAGCTAGTAAGGCTGAGCAGTAGGGCATTTATTTTCTGTCTTTTTTCAGTCTTTGATTGGAGCGCGCTTTCCGTTCCTGCTCAGCCTGGAGGAATTTTCTGACCTTTACGCTTTTCACTTTAATCTTAAGAGGGTCCACTTTCTCCAAGCGTTTTAATACAAAAGAAGGC
>JBCCLI010000516.1:0-4189 GCA_039026975.1 Bacteroidota bacterium
AGCCCATGGATACATAACTAAAGGTGTTGCCCCTCAGGAAATGTTGAAAGCCATCAGAAAAGTAGCTTCAGGAAAGTCCTATTTCAATGATGAGGCTACCAGGGCAGTGATGGAGGGCCTTGTATCAGGAAATAAGCAGGAAGAAAAATTTGAGTTAAAGCTTAGTCGAAGAGAAAAAGAAATTCTCAAATTAATTGTAGAAGAAAGGACCTCTCAAGAAATGGCTGATGAGTTGTTTATCAGCCTTAAGACGGTTGAAACGCACAGAAGAAACCTACTTTTTAAGCTCAATGCACGTAATACGGCCGGGCTTGTGCGCATAGCAATGGAGCGAAAACTGGTCTGATCAGGCGGTAAACCCTGATTTTGCTTTTTCAGGGTTTACCCTGATAGTTATCCCTTCCTAACATATGATCTTGTTCTCCAAGCAGATAGAACTATGAACAAGATCATTCTCTTTTTATTACTCACACATATTGTTCTCCAAGGGCTTAGTCAAGAAACCTCCTCACAAGTGCTGAGTGCCGGTGGGAATACCTATCAAAGCGGGGATCTCACCCTCTCTGCAACTGTCGGAGAAACCATCATAGGTACTGGAGAACAAAAAGACCTGATACTATATCAGGGGTTTCAGCAGACTTTCCAAACTACAATTACCTCCATTACAGATGAGCCCTTACAGCTAGAGGTAAAGGCCTACCCTAATCCAACTACGGATAGGTTAACAGTAACCATAGACCAGCAGGACACACACAAGCTAACAGTCATACTGTTAGATGTTAATGGAAGAGAAGCAGCTCTGAAGAAATCTCTATCTCAAGAGTTTACGCTAGACCTAAGTCCGTATGCAGCAGGCTTCTATCTTCTTCAAATCATAGATGAAAGCCAATCTATCCTACATACCCTGAAAATCCAGAAAACTTATTAACCCATTTTCCATGACATCAATCCAGCGAATATTTCTGATATGCGTCCTGTTTAGCAGTACCATTTTTTCCCTTGTCGCTCAGCCTGTAAATGAAAAAGGCGTCAACTATCAGGCGGTTTTGTCCCAAAGTGGAAATATACTGGCTAATCAGGAGGTACAGTTTAGGTTTACACTTAGACAAGAAGGATCCTTTGTTTCTTATCAGGAGGAACATGTGCTGATCACAGATGATAGAGGCAGAGTATCTACCATCATAGGTACTGGAAAAAGTGGATTCAAGGACTTTTCTCAAGTGGATTGGACAGATCCTGAGCTTAGCCTCCAAGTAGAAGTAGATGCTGATGAAAGTGGATATAAAGAGCTTAGTAATGAACCCTTGCAGGCTGTTCCTTTCAGCTATATGGCTAATGAAGTCCTAAACCTACCTGAGATTACCCTGGACTCCCTGGCTAATGTAGAGATCTCCGGCGTAGAAAGAGGGCAATTCCTCCAATGGACCGGAAAAAATTGGGCACCAGGAGATGATACTAATCCCTGGACACAGGTAGAGGAAGAGACCATCTCTTATACCGGAAAAATAGGCCTGAATAATGCCCTTCCTGATTCTAATTTTGATATACACTCAAAAGGCACATTCCAGCATGAAGGATCCTTTAGAATTATTAATAATAATATTCCTAATATGGGAGTCTTCAGTAGTAGTCCCTATTCTAGTATTTGGTTAGGAGGGCTAAAATCATTATCAGGAGAAAGGGCTACTTTAGGTTACAGTGCGGGTACATTGAGTTTGGAAGCAGAGTTTTCAGGCGGTTTTTCATCAGGTATCCATATTTTAGCTAACGGGCTAATAGGGATAGATGATCAAACGCCCTCTGAAAAGCTGGATGTAGCAGGAGCTATCAAAATTGGAAATACTACTCGCACTAATAATGGAACCATCAGATGGACAGGATCTGATTTTGAAGGGAGAAAGGCAGGAAGTTGGGTATCTCTTACTTCCCAGGCTGTAAGTACCCCTCCCTCAGTATGGAATCTAGACCAGGGAAACGGATCTATTTCGTATAGAAGTGGATTTGTAGGCTTAGGCATAGATGAGCCTACCCAACGCCTAACCGTTTACGAGAATAACAATAAAACTAACCAGGGACAATTGCTCCTGACGCAAGCGGGGAATGGAGATGTCATGATCAACATGGGGGTAGGAAAAGGAAGACATTATGCCTTAGGGATAGATAATTCTGATGGAGACAGGTTTAAAATTGGAACCAATGAGTTTGGCGTAAATGGCGTAGATAGTAGGACTAGTTTGACTATACAGCCAGATGGGAATCTTGGCGTGGGCACTACTGCGCCTAAACGTAAACTCACCATCACCCAAGACCATGGGAACACTTCTGCCCAATCACATTTACTCCTGGAACAACTGGGAAATGGGGATGCATGGATGAACTTTAGCGTGGATGGAACGTTTGGCGTGCGAAGCTATGCCATGGGAATAGATAATTCTGATAACGATAGTTTCAAAATAGGGATTAGTGATGAAGGGGATATAAATGGAGTAGGAGAAAATACTATACTTGAGCTGACTAGTTCTAGTGATGTGATCATAAAAGACGAGTTGAATCGTGAAAATACAGGATCAGCTGATTTAGTACCGGTAGCATATGGAAGCTTTGAGGAAAATGGATTGATTGACCAGTCTAAAAGTACAGGGAATTTTAGCGTAAAACGCATAACTACAGGTAGCTATCAGATTATCCTTACCACTGTAGATAGGAACCCAGATAGAGGATACTTAATTATAGCCAATACTGCTGTTAGAGGAATCCCTGAAATTGCGCAGTCAAGCGAAACCTTAGAAGAAGGTCCTCCTCCTTTTAGGAAGTTCTTTTGGGTTAGAACCTACGAACTCCTTCCAACGACCAAGCAGGGTGATGCCGTTGTGAATTTTGTGATTTACAAGCCTTAGATCACACATGACTCATAGCTTTTCTGTGAGAATCGCCTTATAGATTTAAGATACCCCTAATCTAACGCTCCAAACCCTCACTGTTCCAAAAACCTATTAACCCTTTGGCCATGACATTTATCCAGAAAATAGTTTGTTCGCTAATCATAAGTTGTTGTTGCCTGATCAGCCTTCAGGCACAGAATTTTGAGAATAAGGGCATTAACTACCAGGCTGTTATTTCTCAGTCTGGATCTATTCTCGAAAATCAGGAAGTCCTTTTTAGGTTCACCCTTCTCCAAGAAGGAGGCGTCCCTGCCTATCAGGGAGAACAGCGCCTTACTACTGATGATAAAGGTAGGATATCAGCTGTCATAGGGACAGGGGAAAGTATGTTTGATGGACTTTCGGAGGTGGATTGGACAGATCCCGAACTCAGCTTACAGGTAGAAGTAGATCCTGATCAGGCTGGTTTTCGTGAAATCAGTAATGAAGCTATTCAGTCTATTCCTTTTAGTTTCGTGGCCAGTGAGGTGATAAACCTACCAGAGAGAAACCTAAACTCTCTCTCTGATGTCAGTATTAATGACGCAGAAATAGGAGAATCCCTTCAATGGAATGGATCAAATTGGGTGCCTGCTGCTGCCGAATCTCTTTGGACGCTGGATAAGGATGAAGAGTCTCTCTCCTATGAAGATGGCTTTGTGGGAATTGGGACAGATGATCCTACCCAGCGTTTTACCATTACGGAGGATAATGCCGAAACTAACAAGGGGCAGTTATTAATTTCACAAGAAGGAACTGGAGATGCCGCCATAAATATGGGCTTAGTGGAGAGTTCACACTACGCCATAGGGATAGATAATTCCGATAACGACAAGTTCAAAATTGCTTTTGATGATGATAGAGTGGCAGGACTCACAAATAATACGCTCTTAACCCTTCAGCCAAACGGCTACCTTGGATTAGGCACTACCTCTCCTCAACGGAAACTTACGCTCTCCTCCAATGATAGTAGTGATACCAACGCACAAATGTTAATTGAGCAGCAGGGAGAGGGAGATGCATGGATGAACTTTAGCCTGGCTGGAATCCAGAGTTATGCCATGGGAATAGATAATTCTGATTCAGATAAGTTTAAGATTGGGACTAATGGCCTTGGCAGCCCAAATGGAGTAGATGCTAAAACCTTATTGGAATTGGATACCTCCGGTAATTTAAAAGTTATTGGGGAGGTAAATAACCCAAATTCCGGTGATGCTAATCTTCTTCCTATAGCCTATGGGGTATTTGGTAGAATGGGTACCCCTTCA
>JBCCLI010000517.1:0-4167 GCA_039026975.1 Bacteroidota bacterium
AGGGCAGCTACAGCCATTTGCCATTCTGCAGTGGACGAACAACCGAGGGTTCCTATTCTTCCATTAGACCATTCCTGATCTTTCATCCATGTAAAGGCATCATACCCATCCGTTAGGGGCACCCCCAAAATGTCCCATTCTCCTTCTGAAAAATATCTCCCTCTTTCATTTTGGACTACATATGCATATCCGTGAACTACTGCATCCAATGCTCTCTGGGCTGTACGAGTGGTTTTCTCTCCTTCCTGATAAATATTAAAATTATAAGGGGTTCTGGAAAAAATAATAGGTACGGGTTCATCCGTTTTAGGTCTGTAAATATCTGTAGCTAGCCTGACCCCATCACGCATGGGTACCATAACCTTTTCTTCTATAATAGCTATTCCTTCTAACTGCTTCCATACATCTAAGTCAGATTGACCCCTAAGTTGGAATCCAGATACACAAATTAGTGTAATGAGTAGAAAAAATACCTTGTTAGTCTTTTTCATGAGGGTTTGAATTGAGTGATATCGTTTATCTATTCTAATGTACAAAATAGTCAGCTGTCATGTTGGCAAATGGAGGAATGATAATAAGTATGTACCTTGCTTTAGCGAATGACAAACTACTACTTTCTATGAGATATCTCTGGATCTGCCTCAGCTTCCTGCTTCTATCCTGTACCCATTCTGATATGGAAATGAAGCTGGCAGCTACTGAATTGGACCTAGCCGAAGCTAATCTGGTCCTCGCCCAACTGGAATCTAACATGCCCTCCAAGGGACAGCTCATTCACCTGGTTTTATTCAAGCTCAAACCTGAAGCAGACATACAGTTTCTTTCGGATGAACTCAATAAGTTGGCTGTCATTGAAGAAGTAAAAGATCTTTCCCTGGGAGAATTTGAAGAAGTAGGGGATGAACGCGCCTTAACAGAATATCCCTTCATGATGCAGCTTAGATTCGATCATGTGGAGGCTTATAAGACGTACCAGCAGGACACCCTCCACTTAGGAGTAAAGAAGCGCACCTTCCACTTATTGGCAGGCCCTCCCTCCTCTTATGATTACCTGATCGATTAGGATATGAGTCTTGACAAGAAACAACTGCTAAAGACCCTGGGGCCGGGTCTGTTATTTGCCAGTACGTGTATAGGCACCTCACATCTGGTATTGGCTACCAGAGCGGGTGCTCACTATGGGATGGTCTACTTTTGGATCATACTGCTAGCACATGTACTGAAATACCCCTTTTACGAATTTGGGCCACGTTACGCCAATGCTACCGGCTTCAGCCTGCTGAAAGGATATAGGGAACAGGGGAAATGGGCGGTGTATCTCTTTCTGCTGATCATTCTCATCAGTATGTTTGCGGTGAATGCCGCTACGGCAGCAGTCAGTGCTGGCTTGCTAAGCACCTTACTGGGCCTGTCAGACGTAATCTCAGTCCCCATGCTTTCAGGTGTTATACTGGCCGTATCTACGGTACTGCTACTTGTAGGAGGCTACGCCGGACTAGATGGCATCATCAAGATCATCTCCATTGTCCTCCTGGTAACTGTCTGTGTGGCCTTTGGAGCTGTATTGGTAAAAGGTCCAGTAACCCCAGCGGCAGATTTCCAAGCCCCTGACTTACTGGATGCAGCAGGATTGGCCTTACTGATAGGATTGATAGGTTGGATGCCTACAGGTATGGAGGTATCTACCATGAACAGCATCTGGAATGTAGAAAAGACCAAGAGCACAGGCTATTACCCCAAGCTAAAGGAGACGCTGGCAGACTATAACATTGGGTATATTCTTTCTACCGTCCTGGGGCTTATGTTTCTGGTCATAGGCGCATACACCGTTTATGGATCTGGTAACCTTCTGACCGGAAATGCAACCCAATTTACCCAACAACTTCTCAGCGTTTTTACTACCAACCTGGGTCAATGGTCCTACTATGTAGTAGCTACCGCTGCTTTTGGAACTATTTATGGAACCCTATTGACGGTTCTGGATGCTTTTCCAAGATGCTTTGTAGGAGGAATACGGGTATTGAAGTACGAGAACACAGAACAGAATGAGGAACAGGGAACATTTCTCCAGAAAAGCTATAGAATCACAGTGATCACCCTGGGAATAGGGGCCTTCCTCTTGTTCTATTTCTCAGCAGCAGGTATGGTTAAGTTGCTGGATGTGGTAACCATTATCTCCTTCTTGGTCAGTCCCTTCATCGCCTATTTTAACTTGAGGGCTATTCAAAGTTCGCGAGTGCCTGAGAGCCATAAACCATCCCGTTGGATGATCATTCTCTCCTATCTGGGCTTAGCCTTTTTAGTGGGATTCGCGCTGTTTTATTTGTCTACCAAGTTTTAGAAATCTTCGCGGCTTTGCGTCTTGGCTTGCGAAAAAAAATCACGCAAAGCCGCGAAGTCGCAAAGCAATCCAAGGTAGAAAAAGGGAGAGGCATTCTCTATACAAGAAACATCATCCCTTTACTATGAAGATTTCCCAATTATGTATTTGTGCCCTTCTACTATCTTTCTTGGCTTGCGAACCTCCTGCTCCTGGAGAAGTAAGTGGAGAACTCAAACAGTGGCATGCGGTTACCCTCACCTTTGATGGACCAGAATTAGATGAAGAAGCCGCTGACAATCCCTTCATGAATTACCGACTGATGGTCGATTTTCAACAAGGGGACAAAACCTATAAGATCCCCGGCTATTATGCAGCAGATGGAAATGCAGGGGAGAGTAGTGCTAGCAGTGGCAATAAATGGCGGGTGCACTTTAGTCCAGATAGTCCTGGTACATGGACATATACCGTGTCTTTCCGAAAAGGGGAGGGGATAGCCATCAGTGATGATCCTTCTGCAGGAGAAGGGTTGGAGTTGGACGGGAAAGAGGGTGTCCTTCAAATAGTAGAGAGCGATAAGACAGGAAGAGACTTTAGAGCCTCCGGCAGGTTGGAACTGGATGAGAACAACAAATACTACCGCTTCGCAGGTTCAGGAGAATACTTCCTTAAGACAGGTGCTGACAGTCCAGAGAATTTCCTGGCTTACCACGAATTTGATGGGACCTACAGATATAATACTGAGGCCAGGGATGGAGAAAATGACCCTACGGAATCCCTGCACAAATACGAAACGCATGTAGCTGATTGGAAAGAAGGAGATCCTCTTTGGCAAGGCGATAAAGGGAAGGGTATCATAGGCGCACTTAATTACCTGGCAGGGCAGGGGATGAATGCAGTATACTTCCTGACAATGAACATAGAAGGGGATGGAAAGGATGTCTGGCCATACACCAGTGAGACGGAGCGTTTCCGCTTTGATTGCAGCAGATTAGATCAGTGGGAGGTAGTATTTAATCATATGGAGCAGTTGGGCCTCATGATGCATGTGGTTACTCAGGAAACGGAGAATGAGAAACTGCTGGATGGAGGAGATACAGGTCCGGAAAGGAAGCTTTATTACAGAGAGCTTATAGCCAGATTTGGACATCACAACGCCTTGAAGTGGAATTTAGGAGAAGAAAATGGTCCTGCCAGTTTCTCCCCTAATGGACAAAATACTGAACAGAGAATAGCAATGACTACCTGGTTAGGCGAGCATGATCCCTATCACCATCCCATAGTCCTACACACCCATTCCACTATCAAGGAAAAAGACGAAATCCTTGAACCCTTACTGGGGGTTGAATTTTTGGATGGTTTATCTTTCCAGGTTAACAAGCGTGAGAATGTACATGCTGAAGCTATCAAGTGGCGTAAGCTGTCCGAAGAAGCGGGCCATCCCTGGACAATAGGCATGGATGAAATAGGCTTCTGGTATAAGGGCGTCATGCCGGATGCAGTCAATCCTGATCATGATACTATCAGAGCAGAGGTATTGTGGGGAGGCTTATTGGCAGGCGTTTCCGGGGTAGAGTGGTACTTCGGCGCCCAGTACGCCCATAACGACCTAAGCTGTGAAGATTGGCGTAGTCGGGAGAATATGTGGAAGCAGACCCATATAGCTATGGATTTCTTCCAGGATTACCTCCCTTACTGGGAAATGGCCCCTCAGCCCGACTTGATCAGCATGGAGAGTGGCTATTGTTTAGCAGCGGAAGGGGAAACATATGTAGTCTATCAACCCATAGGTGCTGCTCCTCCCTATGCCCTTGATTTGGCAGCCAGCCTGGACAGCTTTGAAGTAG
>JBCCLI010000518.1:0-4124 GCA_039026975.1 Bacteroidota bacterium
AGAACCTCTCTATACTATCGCCAAATGGGGTTCTATACTAGGGGTAGTAAGTCTCCTAATCACCCTGGTGGTTTCCGGGTATGTGTATGATGTATCTGATTTATATCAGTTGAATTTTCTACCAACTTCAAGCCCCAAAAGTATTCTCAATATTCATGCGGGCTTCGATGAAGTCAGCCCTATTCTTAAATCTAAATTCCCTAAGAGTAAGCTGACTATCTGCGATTTCTACGACCCTGGATTACACACAGAAGTATCTATCAAACGAGCCAGAAAGGCTTATCCTCCTTCAGCTGACACCATCAAGGTGAAGACTAATTCCTTACCCTTTGCTGACAACAGTTATGATATCATAGTGGCTTTCCTTGCTGCTCATGAAATCCGTGATGAGGCTGAGCGGATTTCATTCTTTCGGGAACTAATGCGGGTTAGTACCTCGGAGGGCCAAATAATGGTAACAGAGCACCTTCGAGATCTACCTAACTTCTTAGCCTACAACATGGGATTCTTCCACTTCCACACTAAATCGGTTTGGTTGGATACCTTCGAACAAGCGGGGCTTAGGCTAGAAGAAGAAATAAAGACTACTCCATTTATCAGCACTTTCATACTATCACATCATGGAAACACACCTTAACATTATAGGCGTATCACTGATTCTCCTTGCCATAGTCCATGTGATCTTCCCTCGCTACTTCAACTGGAAGGCAGAACTAGCCTCTCTTAGCCTGGTCAATCGGCAGATGATGCAAGTCCATACCTTCTTCATTGGACTTACTGTATTTCTCATGGGGGTACTATGTGTAACCTCTGGACCTGAACTCATCTCTACTTCACTCGGGAAGACTATTTCTCTAGGTCTGGCCATTTTCTGGTCCATACGCCTCTTCATGCAGCTTTTTGTTTATTCTCCCAAACTATGGAAAGGAAAAGCTTTTGAAACAGGCGTTCACATCATTTTCAGTATTGCATGGCTGTATATAAGTGGAGTGTTTTGGAGAATTTTTATTTCCTAGAAGTAAAGACCATTAATCGATTTAGAGAATTAATTCTCAAGTGAAGAATTTCGTATTAGATTCTTTAATGACACAGTAGTTTTTATCCTTATTCTGAAGTGATCCCATTGATGAGATTTTCCGTATATTAACACTGTAATGGAAGAATTAATCAACAAAATATTAGCGCTTCCCAGATCTGAAAAATGGCATATTTTAGCCGTATTAGCAGAAGAATTGAGGTAAGAAGAGCAAGAAGGGAAAAACCCAATTCCTGATTGGCAAGTAGAGCTTGCTATACAATCTCTTAAGGAAGTAGAAGATGGAAAAGCTAATACCTTGTCTATTGAACAATTCTGGCAAGAGATAGATGAGAAAGCAGAAATGCTTGAATCCAAAACAAGTACATAAATACAACCTTGTATTTTCATCATTCAACCTAAATCAGTGCTAGACAACCGGTTCATATTTCTAGCCCAACATACAAAAGGAATCTTTACCCGAAATTTTATGGAATTATCCAATAAATACTATCTATCAATAAAAATCTGTTTTCTACATTAACAGATACGCTTATCTATCTACCTCTCTATTGGGGCGAATAAAGAAGTAATAGTAGGACAAGGCGTAGCTTTAAATTATTAATTGTGATACCTCAAATTTTTTAGCTCATAAGTATGAAGCTCAGTCTCTTCTCTTTTATTATTTCCCCTTTGCTCTTTATTTCCTCCATACATGCTCAAGAGAATATCATTATAGAACTCGACTCACTTTACGTGCAGGAAGCCTATGATTATATCATAGATAATTATTCTGAGAAAGTAGATGAGTTGCCCGTTGAAGCTACCTACTACATAGGTAGGGCCTACTTCATGAAAGAAGACGATGCTAATTGTCTCAAATTCATGAACATTGCCATATCTAAAGAACCGAAGTATCCAGGTTCTCACTACATGAAAGGAGTAACATTTCAGTTCTTAGAGCAACCTGATAGTGCTCTTATCTCTATTCAAAGAGCTATTTCACTTACTGACACTGTTGCGAATTACTATACCACCTTAGGAGATGTATATATAACCCTCAATCAAACAGATGAGGCCCTGCTAGCGTATCAAGAAGCTACCAAAAGGAAAAACCCCCAAGCAAGAGCTTACACAATGATAGCAGAGATCCAGAACGCTAACAACCAAACGAAGGAAGCGCTTAATACTTACTATTTGGCCAAGGAAAAAACTCCTCCAGAAGATCCATCTTATCACTCTGTCCTTTTTAACATTGGATTACTTGAATACCTGAACGAAAACTACCAAAAAGCTCAGGAGGTATTTCTGGACTTAACCAATTCACTTCCGCAAGACTATCATGCACGTGCTAAGTTGATCCAGACCTATTATGCATTAGAAGATTATGAGAAAGCAAACCCACATAGGGATATACTTTATGAAGCTTACCATAAAGGAAATTTACCTGAAAATATGAAGGATATGTTCTGCTTTGATCAATTCAAATGGAAAGGAAAACGTATTCAAGCTTTTGAAAGGTTTGAAGAGCCTGAGGGAGAACTCTATTACAAACATCTCTTTTACGTGATTAATGAGCAAAATGAAGTAGCGTACAGGATTCAAACTGAGAATTCTGTAATGTCCATGGCATTAGGAGGGCCTAAATACCTATTAGGAATGAATAAAGATGGTGTCCATTCTACACTGGGATTTGGGTTTACAGAAGACTTTTCATATGAATTCCTAAAAAAAGCAGTAATCCAGGTAGTAGAAGAAAAAGCAGATCCTGTAGCATCTTCAAAGTCGGATAAGGAGGAGTAAACTACTTCTACATATTAGACAAGATCCTGGCGACTAGCTTTCCACTCCCCAATCCCTCAACACCTCTTCCCTATCTGCACCAGCTTTATGGGCGCCATGTTGTACTTCTGAGACTGTCCTACTGAACTTGGGGGCAGGAGCAGGCTGGGTTTCACCATCTACCTCTATGTAGGTATTTCGTGCTACATTATGGGGATGCTGCTGAGCTTCCATATAGTCGAGGACAGGAGCAAAGCAGACATCTGTCCCTGCCATGAGCTCGCACCACTCATCACGGGTTTTGGTTTTGAAGATGGCCGTGAGTTGGTCTTTGAGCTCCGGCCACTTCTGGGCATTCATGTGAGCAGAAAACGCTGGGGGTAATTCCATCTTCTGCATGAGCAACATATAAAACTGTGGCTCTATGGAACCTATGGAAACATACTTCCCGTCCTGGGTCTCATACACATCATAGAAGTGGGCGCCACCGTCCAACATGTTTTGGCCCTGATGAGTAGACCATAGCCCTATGCTGTGCAGCGAGTGAAAGAGCGACATAAGCATAGCAGATCCATCTGTCATGGCTACATCTATCACCTGCCCTTTGCCAGATTTCTGAGCTTCCAGTAAAGCCGCCAATAACCCCATCACTAGGAACATGGCGCCCCCTCCATAATCCCCTACAATATTAAGTGGGATGCTAGGCTTATCGCCTTTCCTGCCAATGGCTTTGAGCACACCCGTAAGGGAGATATAGTTGATGTCATGACCAGCAGCATGGGCTAAGGGACCCGTTTGGCCCCAGCCTGTCATTCTCCCTATGACCAGCTTGGGATTCCTTGCGAGTAATACATCAGGCCCTACCCCAAATTTCTCCATCACACCGGGACGAAAGCCTTCAAAGAGGGCATCTGCCTTCTCCACTAACTGAAGTAGCAGCTCTACATCCTTGGCCTCTTTCAGGTTGAGTGCTATGGAACGCTTTCCCCTGCGATTAAAGGCGGGCATCATTCCCCCAGACTTGCGCTCTACCTGCACCACATCTGCACCCATATCTGCTAGTAGCATACCGGCAAAAGGGCCCGGCCCAAGGCCTACCATTTCTATGATTTTGATTCCTGCTAAAGGTCCCATGGAGTAGTAGGTAAAACTTTGCGGCTTCACGCCTTAGCGTGCAGAATTATTCACGCAAAGTCGCAAAGCCGCGAAGAAAATTGCTTCCTGTTATGCCGTAGCTGGCTGCTTTCCGAACTCATGGATGGACATACCTGCCGCTGCCATGGCTCTTAGGCTATCGGGCACTTTCCACCTCACACCAAAACGGTTC
>JBCCLI010000519.1:0-4106 GCA_039026975.1 Bacteroidota bacterium
ATCTAGTGCAGGCAGGTGTTCCATCATCTTAGGAAACATACCTATCCTTAAACATGCATCCAATACTTGATTACGAAAATCATGAAGGTCCCTAGCAGTGCTACTTACCATCACAGTAAGTCTCTTTTCCATCAGACAGGCATTAACTTTTATTCAAATATAACCTATTATGTGGACAGGGGAAATATTCAAACCACAGGATTAACACTAAGCCAAGGGAGCATCCCTTTCTCTACCAATAAATTTCAGATGTTTACAAATTTTTATACAACCCCTCCTTTCTTATTTCATATCCCCATTTTTTGTATTTTAAGATATGAACCGACTGCTCTATTCCGCTATTAGCATCACATGCCTGTTATTAGGGGCTTGTACCCAGCAGCCCCAAACCCAAACACTTTCCTCCGAAACATTAAGCCAGCAATCCGCTGAGCTCATCCCCCAATTTGAGTGGGCGGAGGGCTTTGAGCTGGAACTCTTTGCCATAGAACCCCTGGTGAGTGATCCGGTGGCCATGGAGATCACAGAAGAAGGGAGAATGTTTGTGGTGGAGATGCATGGCTATCCGCTAGATGTTTCAGGGACAGGCATCATACGCGAGCTGATAGATACGGATGGAGATGGCCTTCCAGACAAGAGCCAGGTATTTGCGGACAAGCTGACCCTACCTACGGGCATCATGCGGTGGAAAAAGGGCTTTCTGGTACCTGACGCACCTGACCTTATATACCTAGAAGACAGTAATGGCGATGGGAAGGCAGATAAACGTGAGGTTATTCTCACTGGTTTTGCCAGATCTAACCCTCAGCACAACTTCAATACGCCCCTCTACGGACTGGATAACTACATCTACCTAGCCAATGAGTACTTCATAACTACCCGCGATTATGCAGACATATTTGGAGATGAGGGCAGTGAAATATTCTTCCCGGCTCATCCTGAAGGTCCGAGACTTCCTGCCAATGCCAATGATCAGTCGGTGCGCTTCCATCCTGATAAGCGGGAACTTTATATGACCTCCTCCAATACCCAATATGGCCACACCTTTGATCCGTGGGGAAGGTACTTTCAGACGTCCAATGCATCCCATCTCTACCATGAAGTAATAGATGCCTCCTACCTACAAAGAAAACCAGAACTATTGGTAGCAGATGCCCAACAGTATGTGCCTTCCTACGGCCATCCCATAGAAGTATTCCCCATCACCCAGAATCCGCAGCACCAATTACTGACAGATATAGGCACCATTACCTCCGCTTGTGCCATCACTTGGTATCAGGGAGGAAGCTTTCCAGAATCTTTTAACGATGTGGTCTTTACGGCAGAACCTACGCATAATCTGGTGCATGCTGATAAGGTGCTACCCAATGGAGCTACCTTTTCTTCTACGCCTCTTTTTCCAGAGAAAGCTTTTCTCGCATCTAAAGATCCTGCCTTCCGACCTGTCTCTCTTTACACTGGACCTGATGGGGCTATGTATGTATTGGATTATCATAGGCGGATCATTGAGCACCCGGAATGGATGGCAGAATCTGTCAATCAGTCCGGCGAACTCTACGAAGGAAATACCCAAGGTAGGATTTACAAAATCTACCCAAAGGGAGCCAGCCCCTCGAAAACTAGTATCCCTTTAGCTTCCCAAACAGCGGAAGAATGGGTAGATCATTTATCCCATAAAAACCTTTGGTGGCGCAAAAATGCCCAACGCTTACTGGTAGACCGTCAGGATGTATCAGTAAAAGCACTACTAGAAGCCAAGGCATTAGATGACAAAGATGGCCTGGGTCAATTACATGCGCTATGGACGCTTCAGGGGCTGAATTCTCTGGAACCCACACTCATCAGAAAAGCCTTAGCCTCACCTACTGCTGGTGGTAGAGAAAATGCCCTTAAGTTATTGGAAGCCTCTGGAGAAAAGTTGGAAGCATGGATGGCAGACCTGGCTCCATTAGCAGATGATCCTGACCCAAGTGTTCGGTTTCAACTGCTGTGTACACTAGGGTCTATAGATGAAGCTCAACAGCTAGTACAGAATATGCTATTTGAGAATATAGCAGATCCATGGACCTCACTCGCTGCCTTTTCTTCTCCCATGCTGAAACCCGCCAATCTATTTGCACAAGGAGTAGATCAGCTGGGAGAGAAGGAAGTCCCGGGGGCGGAAGCGTTCTTTGGCACCTTGGGTTCTGCCTTAGTGCTGAGTGAGGGAGAAGAAGAAAGAATGAACATTCTCCAGCAGGTATTAGCACCAGAAAACGCCTACTGGAAAGCACCCTTACTTTCTGGCATGCATAAAGTTCTGCGTTATCAGGCGGGAGATATTTCTCTGGATGAGAAAAGCTACTCCTCCTTGTTAACTGCTGCTTTGGGAGAATCTAATCCTACGAGAGATGAGGCCAGAAAGCTCCTAAGCATCATGGAACCCCCTGCAGGGATGGAACTCTCGGAAGTCTTAACTCAGGCTGAAGCTATTATTAGTGAGGACAAATATCCTAATGAAAGGAGAGCTGATGCGGTAGCCTTGCTAGCTACGGTATTACCGGATTCTTATGATGATACCTTCATCTCTCATCTGCAGTCTCAGGTACCCCAGCCCTTACAAGTAGCGGCAGTAGAAGGACTAGGTCAGCTATCGGAAAATCGTGGTTGTAGCCATATGCTTAGCCAGTGGGCACACCTCACACCTGATGTGCGTTCCCTGGCAGTGGACCAATTCATGGGAGAGCCCGATCGTATGCATATGTTGCTCTCAGCCATTAAGGAAGGCGTGGTTCAGTCGGCAGCTTTGGGATGGCCCAGAACTGTACGCTTGATGAACAATGACTATCCTGAAATCAAGCAGTATGCGAGAGAAATTCTGGCAGCAGAAGAGGATGATCAGGAAGAAGTATTAACCCGATATGAGGAAGTTCTCTATGAAGGAAAGGCGAGCCAAGGATTATCTATCTACCAACAACAGTGTGCCGTTTGCCACACCTATAAAGGCAAGGGTAATATTGCCTATGGCCCAGATCTAGCTTCCCTACGAAATAGACTAGCCAGTTCTCTCCTGCATGATATTCTGTATCCCAACAGAGCCATAGCGGACGGGTATGAAGTATGGTCTGCCAAAACTCAGTCAGGAAAGGAATGGATAGGAATTATCTCTAAAGAAACGGCCTCCACCATCACCCTCAGAAGTGCCGATGGTTCAGAACAAACCCTCAGTCGGAATCAGATAGAAGAGCTGACTGTCCTTCCTTACTCAGGCATGCCAGCTGGTTTAGGCGAGGCTATTTCCCCACAGGAGATGGCAGACCTGATTGCCTTTGTCAAGGAGGGAGATGCCTCTCTACTGGCGGTTAGGTAGGGGCTTGTTACAACGTACGTGATCATACTAAATCAACCCATAATCTTTAGGTGTGATCCTTTCTGGATCATGCTGTTAAATAATTGTGAATCTACATAATGGAACCTTTTCAAGGTTCATATTCATGAATCTCGAAGAGATTCCACTATTATTAGCCCTTAAGCATAAAAAACTGAGCCCGGAGGGAGTCTTACTTAATGTAAGCTCGTTGATCCTTGATATTTGATCACCTACTAAAGCCTTTCCTGCTTAACCGAATGTATGTTAAGAATCCACGCCCTTGAAATGGCGTGCAAGCTCAGGATAATGGCGGCAGAAGAAACGAGTATCAACACAGTTCCAGGAACAATATTCACAAATCCGCCCCTGTCCATAGGAGATTGAAGCCATAGCCTAGAGGTCATCTTGTAAAACCCACAAAGATAAAAGTGGAGTACCAGTAGCAAGAAGGATAATATGGTAAGCTCCCCCACTACGGTTTCTACCCATTCTCTTTTCTGATCAATTATACAGGGACTAGCTCTCTCGAGGACAAGTTTCTATTGTATCACTTAAGCCGCTCTTAACTAAGCAGATAGAAAAGTCCATGGCTCCATGATACATCCAGGATTAATCTTGCTTATCCTGAGCTTCAGCATCACAAAGTAAAATAGAATAATCCTGGATGTATCATGGAGCCATGGACTTTTCTATCTGCTTAGTTAAGAGCGGCTTAAGTGATACAATAGAAACTTGTCCTCGAGAGAGCTAGTCCCTG
>JBCCLI010000520.1:0-4077 GCA_039026975.1 Bacteroidota bacterium
CTACAGCGCTATCTCATGTTTCCGGCTCTGTAGGAGCCCACACACACTAGCCCGTCAGGGCAGCATACAGCATGGCTCCATAGGAGCCAAACCTGGATCGTATCTTAGTTTATCATGTATAGCATTTTGGGAATGGTAGGCGAAAGATTTTCCGCCTCTACCTTCCTATCCTACGGCAGTTATCCTTTGATAGGCCCAGGAACCGAAATGGTCGCTACCTATTTATTTATGAGCCCACCATTTTAATAGTGGGGGACAAGGGGATGGTTATTTTCAGGAGGTGCATGAACCCACCCCGCCCGAGGGCGATTACATCGACAGAGAAAAACCGTTAGCTGATCTGGCAAAGCAGCTAACGGTTTTCTGCATACATCCTTAATTGCCATACCTAATTTTCGATTATAATATGAAAGACAGGAAATAACATACTGCTGAAAATAATTGTTAACTTGAACAATAGCTCCCTAACGTAATTTCAGGAAACATTACCATGTCAGTTAAAAATCCATCCCCGGAATCTACCTATCATATTGATAATGATCTGAGGGAAGTAGTTCAGTTAGCACTAGACTTAGGTATGCCATTACTTGTAACTGGGGAACCCGGAACAGGAAAAACTAGGCTAGCACGCTATGTAGCAGAAGAAATGCTAGGAGCAAAGCTGCTAGCATTCTACACGAAAACTACTTCAAAAGCCAAAGATCTGTTATATCACTATGATGCACTGTCCCACTTTAGAGATGCCCAAATAGACCAGGTTAAGAGGAATCCTATGGAGTATGTGGAATTTCACGCCATGGGAAAGGCGATTGTAGAAGCCTCACAAACAAGGTATGTAGTATTAGTAGATGAAATAGATAAGGCACCCAGGGACTTTCCTAATGATGTATTATTTGAATTTGAAGAAATGGCTTTCAAGGTAGCAGAAGCTAATATTTCTGCTATTCAAAATTGGAATAAGAAACAGCAGGAGTACAAAGATATTCAACTAGATGAGCAGGGGTATTTTCGTACGGGGAAAGAAGCTGCCAATAAACCAGTATTAATTCTCACCTCTAATTCGGAGAAAAATCTTCCTGATGCGTTTTTAAGGAGATGTGTATATCATCACATTAACTTTCCTAAAAAGGATACGCTACAGATTATAGTGGAGAAAAATGTATCCCTTACATCCGGTTTTTCTAAAAGTATGTTAGAAGCAGCGGTAGACCACTTCTTAGCTATTAGGCAGAAGCCACTCCGAAAAAAACCTGCCACTGCAGAGTTACTGGCCTGGGTCCATGTGCTAAAGAATCATGGACTGGATGTCAATGAAGTAATAGCAGGGAGTGATGAAGCGCTCAAAAATAAACTCAAGCGAGCCTATGCCATCCTATTTAAAAATAACGATGACTTAAAATGGGCTGAAGATCTGGTTAAGTCTCGAATGTAAGGTAGAACTGTTATCTATGTCAGCGCAAGCAGAATCATCCGCTAAGCCAATCGCATTTCTAGCTTTTGCGAATGCGCCAAACGGATCTGAAAAGTTTCTAGAGTACCTGCAGGAGGAGGAAGAGTTTATCTCTAACCACCTATATGATAGTGAGTATATCCGGCCCTTCCGGCGAAAAAATATAAAGCCTTTACAGATTCTTCGCCAGTTCAGAGGATTTTCAGAAGAGATGCTAATCTTTCATTTTTCTGGCCATGCACGAGGGACTGAATTAGGTGTCTGGAATTATAAAGGGGACTATACTTCAGCTGATTTTAAGTATATAGCTAAAGAAATGCAGGAGCGCTGCCAGCAGGTAAAACTTGTATTTTTGAATGGATGCTCTACTGACAAACAGATTCAACACTTTCTGGACCACACAAACGCCCTGGTCATAGCTACAACCCGACCTGTAAAGGACGCCTTGGCCGCTCAGTTTGCCGTTCATTTTTATGAAGGACTTTCAACAGGCAGCACGGCCAGGGAAGCCTTTGATGATGCTAAAGCCACTATAGCTAAAACTTTCTCTAAAGAGGTGCGCTATAAAGCAGGGAATAGGAGCTATAGAGACATTATTTCCACAGGGAAATTTGCTGATTTGGAAGGAGAGCTTCCTTACTTGCTAGTATCTTCTGATCCTCTAGCAGAGAAAGCGGGGCTAAAAGACTGGACTCGTACATGGAAGAAATTTCATACTATTCAGAATACAGCATCTGCTCAGGAAGGAAAGAAGGAGGAAGAGACTGCTGGGCAGGCAGTAAACACTGCAAACCACTTTAAGGTAATCCCTAGCGGAGCCTATTTGGACTGCAACAGGATTACGGAAAGTAAAAAATTTAAAAGTCTTTACAGAGCTCAAGTAGACAAGAAGAGAGGGTTGGATGTCTGTTTTATCGTTGGGCAGGAGAAACATAGACCTACCAGTCTGGTCGATAGGTTTATCAAAGTAGATCTTAAAGAATACTTCCTGCTAGCATATGCTAACCGGATTCCTGCTACTAAGCATGTTATTATTAATTTTCCAGAGAAGGCCTACCTTAAGGATGACTTGGATGAAAGTCCTGATAAAACTCGTATTGATTTTAAGAATAGTTTGAGCCAAATCCAGTCTGCCATAGCTATTAGTGAAGGTAGACAAATGAGTGGAGAGGAACTAGCGTCTGGTAATCTGGATTTACTGTGTGTGGAGCACGTAATCCCTGAGGGGCAGTGGCATGCCTATACAGGAGAATTAATACAGACCTATATAAAGGAGTTCTGGGAAAAAGTCCCATCTATCCCGGATGCCCCTCCCATCATGCTCTTTTTTACGGTAGTATGTCAGAATAAAAAAGAGAGCGTATTTAAAGGACTTGGATGGGGAAAGAAGCGCTCTTTGCATGAGAAGGCTATTGGTAATCTACTGAAGAAGATTAGTTCCATACATCTGATAGATACCCTTCATAAGATAGATGCCGATGCTATACTGGCATGGTTCACTAAGTACATGCGAAATGAAATGGGGCTGAAGTCCAGGTATTTTGAGGAAGAAGAGCCTCTTCCTATGGGGCAAGTAGAAGACTGGCTAAAAGACGTGATTTCTGATTATAAAAAGAAGAAAGCTGCCTAAATGTCCCAACAGCCTGAAACATATATTCTCTTATTTGAGAAACTGCTGAAGGAACTGAAAGATGCAGGTTTTGTCATTGGAGTGGATACTCATGTACACCTTCATGAGCTAATGAATACATGGGAGCCTTCAGATGATCATGAGAAGGACCTAAATAGGCTAAAGGTAAAGCTATCCTCTCTTATAGCGCATTCCCCAGAGGAGCAACAAAAGTTCTACAGCAGATTTACAAATTTTCAGAAGGAGTTTTTATATGAGCCCACTGCTACGCTAGAAGAGGAAGAGAAAAAGCAAGACCCTCTCCCGCAGAAGGTATGGTTATTCTGGTTAATTTTTACAGGATTATTACTCCTCCTGGCTAGTATTTGGTCTTTTATCCAAGTTAGAAAAGGAATATCAGACCCTCACTTATATGTTGTACAAGAAGATTACTCCCAGACTGTTCGCCTATATGATAGCTCAGAAGTATTCAGCCTTCCTTACCTGTTTGAAGATTCTGTTGTAGAAAGATTCTGGAAGATTGGAGACTCGGTTATCTCTACTACTTCCCCTACTATTAGGTATAATTTCCAGGAAGAGGGTAATCAAGATATTCGATTAGTCACTAAAGGGCTGTCAGGATTTATGGATTCAGTAGAAGCCATCTTTCCTGTAAAAAGTCCTGTCAAGCATTACTTGAAATGGGAAGCGCAGGAAGGGAACAGACAAAAGTTCTCCTTTCAGTATGATGCAGGAACGTATGAAGGAGGGGATGCTTCTCACTTCAGAGAAGAGATATACGTAGTTATTACAGACGCCAGGGATAACCTTGAGTTTAGAGACTGGCAGGATACATTTAACTCTAATCATACCATTAGCTACAAGGTAAGCCTCCATTTTGGGGATGGGGATTCCATCTTCTTTTCTACAAGAGATTCTCTTTCTTCCAGGCGCATTGAACATCTCTATCAGAAAGCGGGGCAGTATGAGGTACAGGCAATTATAGAGCAGGAGATCA
>JBCCLI010000521.1:0-4053 GCA_039026975.1 Bacteroidota bacterium
CTAAAAGAATGCAGACCGTTGAGAACCATTACCAGTGGGTAGAAGCCGCCAAGTTTCTGGGTTGTCATTCTATCAGAGTAAATGCTGCCGGTGAGGGAACGGCTGAAGAAGTAGGAAAGAATGCTACGGAAGGATTACATGCCTTGTCCACTTTTGCCCAGGACTATGGTATTAATGTCATTGTGGAGAACCATGGGAGCTACTCTTCTGATGGTAGCTGGCTGTCTAAAGTCATTGCTGATGTAGCCTTAGATAATTGCGGGACCCTACCTGACTTTGGTAATTTCTGCGTAGAGAAAGGGGATGATGGATGTGCCAATATGTATGACAGATATCAAGGGGTGGAAGAACTGATGCCTTTTGCTAAGGCCGTGAGCGCTAAGTCTCATGATTTTGATGCTGGAGGAAATGAAATCCACTCTGACTACATGAAAATCATGCAGACAGTTAAGGATGCCGGATATAGAGGCTTCGTAGGCATAGAGTATGAAGGGAAGGAACTACCGGAGGATGAGGGAATTAAGGCCACTAAAGTCCTGTTAGAGAAAGTTGGAGCCGCATTAAGCGCATAATCTACATATGAATGTAACTATATGCCTGGCTTTTCAGTATATCAAGTAAATATTTCAAATTTCCATAGTGTTACGACCCCGGGGATATAACAGCTTCGGGGTTTTCTCATAGATAGCTATGTATCTATTTACCTCTGAACGATTGGGCTTTAGAAACTGGCAGGACAAGGATATGAAGCCTTTTGCTGCTATGAATGCTGACCCCAAAGTGTTGGAGTTTTTCCCTTCCTTACTTTCAGAGGATCAATCTAATGCTTCTGTCCACCGATTTAAGGACCATTTTTCTGAGCAGGGGTTTACCTTCTTTGCGGTGGATACCCTAAATGACCAGGCGTTTATAGGATTCATTGGCTTGTACAGAATCAGTTTTGAGTCATTTTTTACCCCAGGTATAGAAATAGGGTGGCGGTTAGCAAAAGGTGTCTGGGGGAAGGGCTATGCCACGGAAGGAGCATTGACTTGTTTGGCCTTTGCCTTTGAAAGACTCGGAGAACGACAAATCTACTCCTTTACAGCCCTTCAGAATAAGCGGTCCGAAAGAGTCATGCAGAAAATAGGCATGGAAAGAATAGGAGAATTTGATCATCCTAAGGTCCCTGCTGAGAGTGGCCTACGAAAGCATGTGTTGTATAAAATAGAGAAACCGGCTCCCTAAAGGTGAATCTATCTACTCCAGAGTCAACTCATACTTGGCATTCTCCATGATTTTCTCTTGAGAAATCCAGTAGGGAATCCATTCTTCTGACTTCCAAAGATCCAGTTGAGATTTATAGTAAGGATGGAGTAGGCGGGCAGAACTACCACCTGCCAATGCTCCCATCATTTTTTCCTGGTCACTCATATCTGCTACCATTCTGAAGGAACTAAACCAGCCCGTTTCAAAGGTTCGCTCCCTGTTTTTTACAAATCCTCCCCTGTTGAGGGTCTGGTTAGAGCCTTTTTTAGGAAATAACTCTGCCCCTAACATTTCTTTCCCAGATCCACTGGGACGGATAGGGCTTACAAACTGAACAGTATGTATTTTTCCCCATGTCCAGCTCTTAGGATCATCTCCGAAGCGTTCCTCTAATAATTTTTGGGTGCTGCGCCCGGCCTGTACAATTAGCTCGGATAAGCTTTCCTTATCCTCTGTGGTAACATTATCAATGAAAGGATGGTCAGTTAAGATGAGACTGTCTATGCGCTGATTCCAGTAGTACACATTCTCCCAAAACATATCCTCCATTTCATCAGGTAACTCGTCATCCAGTACAAGATACACTAGCTCATTGTAGAGGACATTAAATACAGAAGCACCTACCTCCTCTATGTCATCTTCATAGTTCCATTCTCTGAGAAGATCAGCAAGTACCTGGGTAGATTCTTCCTGTTCTAACGCTTCAATGAATACTGGAGCCAGGGCATCTGCCTGCATATTCTTTGTATCTAATATTAGCTTCCATAAATCTTCTGGCACAAACTTTTTATCTGCGGATAGTACCTCTGTCATTCGCTGGTAGCGGTAGTAGGGAGAAAAGTGGCTGGAATAATAGAATGGGTATCCATCAGGCCGGGTATCATGGTTGGCTGTTCCTATCCACCCTCTCTCTGGATTTACCATATGGGGCAGTTCATTTTTAGGGATAAAGCCCTGCCAGCTATCTCCCTTAGTTGCCGACTGTGGGGCAGCCCCTTGTCTTCCCACCCTTACGGGGACGAGGCCTGTGGACTGGTGGGCAATATTACCTTCAACATCTGCTATGGCATAGTTGAAGAACATCACGTCCATACCTGTTAGGGCTGCTCTTACCTCAGCTACAGTTTTAGCTTCCAGCAGCCTGTCTATACCTAAGGAACTGCTTTGGCTTTCTGCTGTGGACCAGCGTAAACTCACTACATCATCTGTCATAATGCCAAATTCCTGAAAATCTGAAATGACGGGTCCTCTCACCGTGGAACGGATGTCCATCACTACAGCTTCTTCATCCTTAATTTCTATGGTCTCTTGACGTACCTGAAAGGGCGTAACTTCTCCCTCCTGTATATAAGCATCCCCTTCAGTTTCTTCTATGAATAAGTCCTGACTATCCCCGTAAGCATTGGTAATTCCAAAAGAGACGTACTCATTTCTACCTCCGAGTAAGCCTGGTATCCCCGGAACGGCTATCCCGGAGGCCTTAAATTCAGGACAGAACAATCCAACTGGATAAAATAGGCCAGGTAGCATTCTTGCATCTACATGTGGGTCATTAGCTAATATAGGTTTTCCCGACTGAGACTTACTTCCTGACACAGCCCAGTTATTAGATCCCAGCTTGGGATAGGGAAGCAAAGGAGTAGGAAGAGACTGCCAGACAATGTCTTTTTTTCCAGATCCTACTACTTGAAGACTATCCACTGGAAAGGATAAGGGATGTTGTCTATCCAGATTGACATTGAGCGGTAGAATCTCTGAGGCACTCTCCATGCTGGCGGCCAGGTTTAGGCTAATAATTTCATCTGCCATATTTTGGCTGTGAAATAGCCCCACGAAATGCGCAGTGGCCACGATGTCTAATGGCTGTAGAGGTTGGGGCGCTATCCCTAATAGGGTTAATTCTAGCGGATATTCTCCTTTCCCTACTAACAGATAGGCATTAAAGCCTTCACAGTACCAATTCAACACCTGTTTGGTTTCTGCATCCAGGTATTGGAAGCTTCTTTTGGCATTCCCTACCACGTCTAGTACTCGCATCTGAATATCAGATTCCAGCATGGACCTTCCTGCCAGGCTAGCTGCCTTCCCCTTTATTATGGCACGGTAAAACGCTACCTGGAAAAGTCTGTCCTGGGCTACCACAAACCCTTGCCCTCTAATAGCATCTGCTTTATTTTCTGCTACTACGTAGGCCACTCCGTGGTCATCCCGGAGAATTTTGATGGGCCTATCATTAATAGCTATATCGAATGTGCCTTCTCTTTTGAAACTATTGGCATTTTTTACCCACAAAAGTCCAGCTGCTACTAGCAACCCAATGAGAAGTATCGCGGACATTCCTATCTTTTTAGCTGACATATGGTTGGTGTTTTCTTAACGTATGGGTAGGGTTTCTGAACCAGCAATCTACTTTTTCCCTACCCTTCCCATTAACAGGCCTATTAAGCCTCTTACAGTAGATGAAACTACGGTCTTTCCTACAATTTTAATAATGGGCCCCGCGAGGGGACATAGATAGGCGCCCCCTCAGCTGATCATTTTTAGGGTAAATAGAAGTAGAAACCCAATGATAGAGTCTGCCTCAAAGCTAATAGAAAAGAGGCTGATGCTGGTCTGGGCCTGATTAGATAGGATAATAGCATGCCGATCCCAATATGTCCAAGGATCAAGAGAAGCTGTAGGTATACTCCTCAATATTTTGGGAAGGGATTGACTGTAGGTACCTAATATCCTATGGGCATCGTTTACGTAAGTATGTGGGAATTCATAGCTGGACTATTGGTAGACGTTTTTGTGGTAGGTATA
>JBCCLI010000522.1:0-4042 GCA_039026975.1 Bacteroidota bacterium
AAAGAAAAAGTACCCAAATAAGCGGCAGGGTCATAGCGTTTTGGGATGTGTTATTAGGAGATATACGAGTTGCCGAGACTACCCAATGAGAAGGTGCTGCCTTGTTTATGTCTTATTCCTGGCTCTCCTCCCTGGTCTTAATGCCCAGCAGTATGAGGATTACCTCTATGAAGGAGATGCTAGCGTTTTCTACGCAGAAACCAAACAAATCAATCAGTTCTTCAGGCGATTTAACTGTGAGGAGGCTCCTAATGGAGAGCGATATTTCTCTACCCATCCCATGTATAGGAACAGAGAGATGAGGCAGAAATACATTAGTGAATTATTTGACCTCGTAAACCCCTCCCTGGAAGATTCTCTCAAACAATCCTTCATCCAGCATGTCACTCGTAAGCGGACGCCTCTATTCCTGGATTTCCATGCAGGAGAATGGTTTGCTGAACTCAGCACAACTTTCAGGTATAAAGGAAGGGAGGAGGAAGCCATATTTTTTCTGAGGCTTAGAGAAGAAACCATAGGTTCTAAATGGGTATTCAGCCACGTGTATTTTCGGCCTTATTACAAACGCTCTTCCCTGCCTGATACCAGTAGGCTGTATCTTCCATCAGGAGTAAGAGATCCTATGGGATTTATGCATCCCATGAGTCATGAACTCGCCTTTATGAATGTAAGAAAGGTGTTTAATGATCGTGAGAACATATCTCAGTACATGGACCCGGATGAGGGTACCACCATGATGAAACTGTTTTTATATGAAGTATATAAATCAAAACTGAGATTCAAGACGGTTAAAAAGGTTAAGTTTCACTTCTTTCAGATAGATAATTGGTATTTTGAATTAGCACAATTTAGGAGAAGCGGCTATAATAGAGGGTGGTTAATCTCCCAGCTTAGTGAGTTGCCAGAAGACAAGAAATCTATGCTGAAAAGGTTTATATATAGAAGAGAATAAATTGGGTTGTAAGAAGTATTTCTTCATGATACTGCAAACGGATCATACTGGTTCATATCCCATCAGACTATTTCTGATAGGCTTATTTCTGCTCTTAGGTATGCAGCATGCTTTCTCACAAGCGGGAAACACTTCTCCCTTGAGCGCAGAAGAGGTAGCCACCTACAAAGAGCAAGCCAGGAGAATGGTTTCTTTCCTTGAATTTTCCTTTAACACCCTAGGTAGTGTTGAGACCCCTACCAGAGAAAAAGAAACTATCATTAATGAAAGCTACCTAAAAGCCTTTGAGAATCCGGAAGTCCAAATTGAAGATGACCTGGTGTTAGGGAGATCTGTAAGTACCCGTAAAGATGTGCAAGCCTACCTAAAAGATATAGACTTCTTTTATAAAGATGTCCGATTTGAATTTATGGTGGAAGAAGTTACTTACCGCGTAAATGCAGAAGATAAAGTATACTTCACCGTAACCACCAGCAGAAACCTCCAGGGGGTAAGCATTGAGAATGACAGCGTGAACCAAAGTCAGATCAGATTTGTAGAAATGAATCTGGATGTAGCTAAGCAGGATTTAAAAGTCGTTAGCATATATACCTCCAAGGAAAGTGAACAGCAAAGCCTGGCCAACTGGTGGAACAGCCTGGACTACTCCTGGAAGTACCTGTTTGGAGACAGCATATATATCAGCCCCTCTCACACCATGCGAGACGCCCTTAAGCAGAACCGCAGGGCTAATTTTGGGGATACCCTTTTCTTTAGCTTAGATGCAGAGGCTGTAGAGGAAGATACCATGATTAGTGATCTGGCTTACCTACTCCCGGAGTATAATAGAAGTGGATATCCTGCCGGGAGAAGAAATATGGATACAGTGGTGATTAATAACCCCAGGGTGTATGGGGCGGTGAGGAAGCTGCTAGGAACTAAGGAGCTGGATCTGTCCTACAATAAAAATATCCTGTCTCTGGAGGCGCTAAGTAAATTTTCAAATCTCAGGAAACTGTCTGTTTCTCATGCTAATGTAGTAGACCTATTCCCTTTACGAAATCTCACCCAGCTAGAAGTTCTTGATATTTCAGCTACCAATATCAGGAACTTGAGTGCCTTGAAATATGCTGCTAACCTTAAGGAGTTATATGCCTCCGAATCCTCTATAAGAGATTTCCAATCACTGAGCCAGTTTAGCGAACTCCAAAAGCTGGATCTTTCTTTCACAAGTTTGAGATCTTTAGCGCCCCTACGTGGCCTGGGCTCCTTGAAGGAACTGGATGTTTCTAATACCAATATCATCACGCTATCTGACCTGCAAGGCCTCTCCACCCTTAGGTCCTTAAGCTGTACCAATAACAGAATATTCAGCCTAAGAGGGCTAGCCTCCTTAGATAACCTGGAAGTATTAAACATAGAAAATACAGAGGTAGATGAGTTAACAGAGCTAGCCAATAATCAGGAGCTAAGGGTCATTTTCTGTGATGATACACGGATTAGAAGCTTGAAACCCCTGGAGAATAGCCCAAATATTAATAGAGTCTACTGCGATAGGACGGGTATTAACAGGTATGAAGCCCAGCGCTTCAGCAAGCTAAAACCTGGAGTTATGGTAGTGTTTGAGTCAGAGATTCTGGAAGCATGGTGGCATGACCTACCTGCCTCCTGGAAGACCGTCCTCAGGAGTAAAACCCAGCTCTCAGAATACCCCAGTAGAGAAGAGCTACATGCCCTGTCTAGTGTAGAAGAGGTGGATCTATCAGAGTACCCCCTCATTAAGAGCTTAGGCCCTGTCAATATGCTGGTCAACCTGAAAAAGCTCAACTGTTCAGGCCTGGATATAAGGAATATTTCTCCCCTCTCTGAGCTTAACCAGTTAGAGGAGCTCATACTAGCCAGTACACAGATATCCTCTTTAGAAGCCCTTAGAAATCTCAAAAATCTTAAATACCTAAACTGTAATAAGACAGATGTTAGCTCTTTACTTCCACTGATAGGTGCTCAGAACCTGGAGGTGCTGGAGGCTGACTATACGCAGATAGAAACCCTTACCCCCTTGGAAGGCCTCAGCAAACTGGAAACGGTCTATTGTGATTTTACGCCTATAGATATTCCTCAGGTACGCTACCTGAAGACAGACGCACTGATCATATTCAAAACCCCCATTCTGAGAGAATGGTGGGAAACACTCCCCAGAGCCTGGCAAAATATATTTAAGTCTATCTTTGAGTTCTCCTCTTATCCTGATCAGAAAGAGCTTCATAAGATCATTAACCTGGAATCTCTTTCCATACAGGAAAATGATAGGATATATTCTTTAGGTCCCCTGACAGAATTTACCCAGCTTCAGGAGCTTTCTTGTGAAAGGACGCAAATCACGGATATAAGCCCCCTCAGAGGCCTAAGCACCCTGAGAGAACTAAGACTCACTCGTAATCCTATTACTAACATTAATGAGATAGGCCAACTGAAGAAACTACAAGTGCTTCACCTGAAGGATTCTCCCCTTGAAGACATAGAGTTTATAGGTAGCCTTTCTGAGCTGAAAGATTTCAGGTGTTCAGGCACCCCTGTGAAGAACATTAAAATTCTGGGTGGCCTGTATAAGCTGAATTATGTGGACATCTCTAATACAGAAGTAAAAAGCCTAAAGCCGCTGGAAAGCCTGACCCAACTGCAGGAGCTTATTTGCTACAACACCAATATTAGCGGGAAGAAAGCAGAGCAGTTTAAAAAAGAACACCCTAAAGTAAATGTAGTCCACTATTAGGCGTATATTGCTCCATGCACACGGTGATAGGGGAAGATGTCTCACATGCAGTTGCCCTACTTAGGATGGGAGAAATAGTAGCCCTTCCTACAGAGACTGTTTACGGACTAGCTGCTAATGCCCTTAATGAGCAGGCTGTAGCTAAGATTTACGAGGCTAAAAACCGTCCCAGTTTTAATCCCCTTATCATCCATCTAGCGCCGGATACGCCCCTGAATAAATATGCCCACCCCATCCCTGTAGCCGCCTACAAGCTGGCGGAGGCTTTCTGGCCGGGCCCACTTAGCTTACTGCTGCCCAAGCTCCCCATAGTGCCGGACCTGGTGACAGCCGGAAGT
>JBCCLI010000523.1:0-4039 GCA_039026975.1 Bacteroidota bacterium
ACTACCCGCTTCATCTATGATGTCTTCTATTCTTAACACAGCGAACTGGGGGGCAGGCGCCCGGGTGAGTCTGATAATGATGAGTTCGCCCTTTTGAATATTAACCGTAGGTTGGGTCTGGTCTGATAATGCAGTAAAAGCCCTGAAAAGTACCTCATGTGTCACCTTATCATAATTGATGGTATCTGTGCTTGTCAGTAGAAAGGTACCTACTTGGCCAGATTCCTCGGCAGCCGGTGAGTACAACTGAGGCTCAAAGGTATCTCCCTTTTCATTACTCACTGCCAGATCCATTTCCAGCCTATTCCCATTTAAGGAATTCCAGGTTCGCTGTGTAGTCAGGTTTATGATGGAGGCAGAGTCAGTTCCTTCCTGATATAGCTGCTTGTCTCCCAGGCTAAATATTTTGAAGAGAGGTGGCTGTAAATCTTCAGAAAGAATGGCTAATTCATAGGTATCAGTAGCTATTTCATTATCAGCATCTGTAACTGTAGCAGTAAATACTAATTGAGAGAATAAGGGAAAGCCTGCCAGAGAAATATCTTCCTCTACTTTTTCAAGTGTCCCACTGATATTACTTTCTGTAATCAGGCTATCTGCTATGAGAAAACCATCTGGTAACCTAAGCTGGAGATCAAGACGGAATTTGGCTAGCTTCTCATTATCTGCCAGCTTGAAGCTAAGGCTGAGAGTCTCATTTTGAGGAAGAAGTTGTTTGTTAATGTTGGGGGTTAATCGTTGAATTACGGGTGCCTGATTGGGAGGTATGACTACCGTATCATCTTCAGGCTCACAGGCAGAGAAACTTAGCCCTAGTAATAATAGTAGGCCCCATACGTACCGTTTTTGGGAGATGCTCACTAACTTTAGGTGAAAATAGATCATTCTGTTCACTTGATGCCTTTGCATGGTCTAAGGTAGTTAAGAGACAGAACTAATACCAATAAGCTAAGACAAGCCCTATCTTACAGGACCAATTACCACTATGAAGAGTCCCCTCTTAACGCTACTTACGATTTGTTTGATCAGCTTAGCTGGCTTAATGGGGTGTCAGGGTGATCCCTATTCTCAAGCTAAAAAACAGAAAGAGGCCCTGAAAGATTCTGTGAGAATATCTGATTCTCTGCACGCTATAAGGCTGGGAGATACAGTAAGAGAGATAAAGATCATGGTAAGAGAAGAGTTAAGGCCCCCCGACAGTACCCAAAACCTGGAAGCCAATTGATCAATAAATAGTGAGTAGTATCTTCTGAAGGCCCTCCTTTCCGATCAAAACAGCAGGTGATTAAGAAGAAATTCAAGCATTCAAAGGTGGGCTTACCTCCACGTTAACATCCCATACCGTACAGAACTTTTTCCCTTTGTTCTTATCTACTAGGAGGAAAATTCCTTTTACCGTAACATCTATCTCCTTATTTTGTGAACCTAATTCAATCAGACAAAAACCAGGAGACCATGGTAAACGACCTAAAAGTTGTGGTTATCATGCCTGCATATAATGCAGAAGTAACCCTTGAGCCTACCTTTAGAGAAATCCCTTTTGATATAGTAGATGAGGTCATACTGGTAGATGATTGCAGTAAGGATAATACGGTAGAGGTAGCCAATAAGCTGGGTATCCACCACGTGATCAGACATGAAAGCAATTTAGGATACGGAGGAAACCAGAAGACCTGTTACCAGAAAGCATTAGACATAGGAGCAGATATAGTCATCATGCTTCATCCTGATTACCAGTATACGCCTTCTCTCATTCCTTCTATGACACATCTGATAGCCTCGGGCTTATATCCCGTAGTTCTGGCTTCCAGAATTTTGGGGAAAGGGGCGCTTAAGGGAGGGATGCCTATGTATAAATACTTAGCTAATAGAAGCCTGACCTTTATCCAGAATATGCTGGTGAATGAGAAATTATCAGAATATCACACCGGATACCGGGCCTTCTCACGTACAGTCCTGGAAAATATTCCGTTTCACTTCAACTCGGATGACTTTGTCTTTGATAATCAGATGCTTTCTCAAATTATCTATGCGGGCTATCCTATAGCTGAGATTACCTGCCCTACGAAATACTTCCCGGAAGCTTCTTCCATTAACTTCAAGAGAAGTATGAAGTATGGGTTTGGCGTTTTAGGGACTTCATTCACCCACAGACTTAAAAAATGGGGACTTTCAAGATCCATCATTTATGATGGAATAGAAAAGGTTGAATACAAACCTGAAAGTGGAATTCCATTAGTTTATGACTCATTACCTTCCTGATTACTATTTTCGGGGGACTAACTATACTAATTATTGTAAGGCCATGCATCAAACTGCCACCAAAAATTCTCGTTTCGTAGATTATGATTATTGGGAAAATCAACTAGAGAAAATACAAAAAGAATATCAGCAGGAAAGCCCATTCCCATATATTAAATTGGACCACTTTCTTAAGGAAGATACCGCCACAGCCATCCACGATTCATTCCCTAAGGTAGGAGAAAAAGGATGGATTCATTATGTGCATTATAATGAGAAGAAACACGGGCTAAATAAGCTGGAGCACTTCTCTCCTGTTATTTCTGAGGCCATTCAAGAATTAAACTCAGATAGGTTCGTAAAATGGCTGACTGCCCTGACGGGAATAGAAGGACTTAAAGCAGATAGTATGCTGGAAGGTGGAGGCCTCCACCAAACCTTGAAAGGGGGATTCCTAAATGTACACGCAGACTTTACGGTACACCCCCATAAAAGAAACTGGAGAAGGAGGGTCAACCTGATCGTGTATTTTAATCCAGAGTGGGAAGAACAGTATGGGGGCGCCTTAGAATTATGGGACAGAAAAATGACCCAGTGTGAGATATCCATCCCTCCGCTCTTCAACCGCTGCGTCATCTTTAACACGGATGAGGATTCCTTTCATGGATATCCTGAACCCATTAGCTGTCCTGAAGATACTTCCAGAAAATCCATCGCGCTGTATTACTTTACAGAAGAAAAAGTAGCCCCCAAAAAGAGAACCACTAATTATCAAGCCAGGCCAGATGACGGTGGAAAAGCTTTCCTGATTTGGCTAGATAAGACTGTCCTGGCTGTGTATAGCCGGGTAAAAAGTACGCTTGGAATCAATGACGATTTTGTAAGCAAAGTCCTGGCATTCTTCAGTAAGAAAAAATGAGAAAGGCTCGTTTAGATGTACTGCTCATTGCAGGGATAGGAGCCTTATTTTTTCTGCCATTTCTGGGAAATGTCCATTTATTTGATTGGGATGAGATAAATTTTGCAGAGATCTCAAGGGAGATGATTCTCTTACAGGACTATCTAAGGATTTATGTAAACTTCGAACCCTTTTGGCAGAAACCTCCTTTGTTCTTCTGGTTACAGGTGCTATCCATGAAGTTATGGGGGATTAATGAATATGCAGCCCGTTTTCCTAATGCCATATGTGGCGTAGTCACCTTACCCATTCTCTACTGTATAGGTAAGCAGCTCTACAGCAGAACATTTGGGTGGCTATGGGTAGGTGCATATGTAGGCTCTATTCTCCCTCACCTATACTTTAAATCAGGAATCATAGACCCTTGGTTTAATCTTTTTATTTTTCTGGGACTCTATTTTCTGATTATTTATTACTGGAAAAAGCACGAGATGGCGCAGGATAAGTTTACCCTGGCTCCCTATACTTACTTACTTCTAGGGGGATTCATCCTGGGTATGGCTATCCTCACAAAGGGGCCTGCTGCCTATCTAATTGTGGGCTTAGTATTAGCCGTGTACTGGGTGAGAGAAAAGTTTAGGTTTTTCATCTCTGTTCCTGAGTTTATTTTGTTTAGTGTCATGTGTACCCTGGTCAGCCTTGCCTGGTTTGGGCTGGAAACCTGGAAAAATGGCCCCTCCTTTTCCATAGCCTTTATCCGCTATAACTGGGAACTATTCTCTACCCATAGCGCAGGACATAAAGGATTTCCCGGATACCATTTTGTTGTCCTCCTAATAGGATGCTTCCCGGCTTCTATCTATGCGCTAAGAAGTTTCAGGAAAGTCAGTCAGGAATATG
>JBCCLI010000524.1:0-4034 GCA_039026975.1 Bacteroidota bacterium
ATTCCGTTTTTGCCTTAAGTCAGAAGGATCTGTAAGAACGAATAGTTTGTGGACAGGAGCCCGCACACTTCTCTATTGACAAGCTCCAGCTTGTTCGGCAAGAAAGCATAGGACTCCAGTCCTATAAAAAATAGACTCAGGAGAAAAAATCATGCTTTTGGCGGGCAGGCCGTTCCTCCACATGTTGTGGGAGGCTTGTAGTGTTGCATTGGAGGGACAAAGCGCTTTTGGTTACTTTTCTCGCATCAGAAAAGTAGCTCCCGCTGAAGGCGACGAAGCACTGGTTAGCTACTATTTTAGAGAAAGAAACCAAAAAAAAATACGGACAAAAAAGTAGCCACAGACTGGCAGAATTTCTTCTGTTTATCTGTGGCCTAGATTAGTGGATAATCTAATTCTTACTTGGCAATCTTTACGATTTCTCCTACCGGGATCTGGTTCGCGCTGGTTATTACAGTATTCTCATCCATACCCCTAAATGATAAGGTAATAAGAGATTCTCCAAAAGGAATGCTGATCGTATAGGATTCTACCTCAGTATTTTCATCTTGTTGTAACATCGCTTTATACCCGTCTACTTTTATTCTTTTTTGCCCCATGGCTGAGCTAGCTATTCCTCCTAAGATAGAATTTGAAAGGAAAGAGGATACGGAGGCCAATAAGGGAGAATTAGTCATTAGAGTCATTTCCATACTCTGCTCTTGATCAGAGGCATGCTCATAAGAGCGGAATACATATAGACCTGTCAGCCCAATAGAAGTACCAGAATACTGGTCATTTTCTGCCACGGCTTCTACTTCTCCTATCTTGGTGGGCGTAATTTCCAGAATCTTAGTGGCTATCAGCTCGTCCAGCTCAGTGAGAGCTTGCTCTAGGGCAAAACGAGCATCATCTAAGTTACCTGCCTCATACTGGGACTTAGCTTCAGTAAAATAGGGCTTGGGATCTGCCTTATCCTGAGCCACCGTCATACTGATAAGCAGGGTCATAAAAAGTAGTGTGAAAATATATCTTTTCATAGGGAGTATGTGATTACTGTTCACCTAAATCTTGTTTGATCTTTTCTATGTCAAATTCATCTGTGGCTGCCATCACTTCATTCTCATCTGCAAAGCCTTCAAAATCCATCACAATGACAGTAGCCTGACCAATAGGGACTCCTAAGCCATAGTCCCCATTATCTAGATCATAATTGAGGTAACCCCGGTTATTTTGTACCCTCACAGATTTATAGGTTCCCTCTTCTCCATTATACCCCTGGCTAGATGCTAGAGCTACTGTGTACGTATTGATCAGGGCAGAATTATTGACTATTCTGACGTTTATCTCTTTAGACTTGCTATAATAGGTTCTGCCAATAGCCAGTCCTGTGAAGAAGGCGCCATTACTGTACAGCTCATCCTGATCTGGATTGTAGGGGACACCCTGGACTTCTTTGGGGAGATCTTCTAGTATCTTTTTTCCTATTTCCAGCTCTATGCCCATCATGGCCTGCTGGACAAAGTACCTGCTTTCTCCATAGTTTCCCTGGTCTAGTGAAAATGCTGCTTCATCCAGGTTATCTCCTACCTTAGGGGGTTCCAGCATTTTCCCCTTTTGCCGAGAGCTGTTCCTGCTATTATCATTGGTAGAGGTATCTTCTTCATCTTCCCCAAATACTTTCTTAAAGACTTTTTTCCCTTCTTTTCCCAGGTTGATTCTGGGCTTTTTAATGATTTGTGCCTGTGTATTCCCTAGCATGAGCATCATGATGAGGGGGAGTAAGGCAATCCGTAGTAGGAATTTCATGTGTCGAATAGTTTTTTACAGCTACTTTCTGAAAGCTAAAGATTGAGCGGGAAAACTCAAAATAACAGCTCATCCAAAACCGAAATCTTGCATAAGCCATTATTGTATGACATAATATACCTATTTGTAACCATATCAGGGAGAAGTTTCCTGAGTAGGGGTATTCTTCTCTTCTTTCTTTTTCTCCTTCTCATCCTTTCTTTCCCAAGGTTTCCAATCCTTATCAAGGGTATATTTCATCACCCATTTAATCTCTTCTATATCTCTGGTTCTTCTATGTCTGGGTTCTCTGAAACCATGTGGCTCCCTGGGGAACTGAATATATCTTACTGTTTTTCCCATATCCTTTAGGGCAGTGAAGAACATCATACTTTGCGGTTCTGTATCCGTTCTGTCCTTATCTCCATGCAATAATAATAGAGGCGTCTCAATATTTTTGACGTGAGTGAGGGCTGATTTTTCTCTATAACCTTCAGGATTCTCCCAGGGGGTACCCCCTATATACCACAGCCTCACATCATGGTTAAAGCCTATGCCATACTCAGAGGTCCAGTCAGAAACCATAGCGCCCAGGGAAGCTGCCTTGAAGCGGTCAGTTTTAGTGATGGTAGTCCCTCCCAGGATGCCGCCATAACTCCAGCCACGAACGGCCATCTTATCAGGATCTATTATTCCTTTTTGTATGAGGGCATCTACTCCTGACATTAAGTCTTCATAGTCCATACCGCCAATGTCATTCATATTTCCCCTCAGCAATTCATCTCCATAGCCGCTACTTCCTCTGACGTTAGGGCATAGCTGCACAAACCCTAATCCTGCCCACACCGGATAATTATACCTAAACGCATCTGTAAATACGCCCGCTGGTCCACCATGTATGTGAAGGAGGAAGGGGTATTTTTTATTCTCATCATAATTCTCAGGAAGGAAAAGGAGCCCTTCTATCTCTAGTCCGTCCTTACTATTCCATGTCATCACTTCCATATTAGCTAATGCTAAGCTGTCTTCAATGCGGGGATTTAGGTTGGTAAGTCGCTTAGGGGCATAGGTAGTAAGGTCTGTAACATACAGGTCCGCAGGTGTCCTGTGGTCGTGAATGCTGAGGACTGCCTGCTGAGTCTTAGGATTCAGATCCAATAGACCGACCGTTCCTTTATCACGATTGCTGATGTTAGTAAGTGCTCCGTTGGAAACATCCAGGCTGAAAAGATTAGTTGTCGTTTTTTGGAGGCCTTGGAAGTAGATGGTTTTACTATCCGCTGACCAATAGTAGCTTCTGATAGACCCCACATAATTCTTGGAAAGCATCTCGTACTTACCACTTTCCAGGTTCATTACCCATATCTTGCCCTCACGTAGTTCCCACTCTTTATCATCAGCAGCTACATATGCAAAGCTTTTGCCATCAGGTGCCCATTTTAGCCTACTTTCAGGGGCTTTATTATCGGTGAGTTGTTTTGTGGAGGAGTCTTTTATGGAGAATAGGAAGATCTCAGCGCGATTACTCTGGTTTCTACGGTTTTCTGTTCTGGCAGTGAACAGTATGTGTTTCCCATCTGGAGAAATATCAAAATTACCTATGAGTTGGTCTTGCTTGGTGAGCTTCTTGGCCTTTTTAGTAGCAAGGTCTATGTACCATATGTATTCCCATGAGCCTTTGCGTTGGCCGTTAGGCCCTTCATCAATGATTACATGGTCATAGCCGTCTTTCAACTTCTTTTTTTCTTTGTCTTTTTTGATTTGGTCTGACACAAAGAAGATGCCTTTACTATCAGGCGCCCATTTATAAGCACCCACGCTGGTTTTATGGGAGCTTAACTTGACGGGTTCTCCCCCCCGCGTATGCATCAGAAATAATTGTTGGTGTTCTTTTCCCTTACGCTTCATGGCTAGGTACTTCCCATCAGGAGAATACTGGATGGAGGAGGTAGCCGTTTCTCCAAAATAAGGGTAGCTAAGGCTACTATCTGGCGAAATATAGTGCCAGGAAGCTTTCCGCTTATTGGTTTTCCAGACCTGTTCACTGGTAGCATATAAGATGGAATTTCCGTCAGGGGAAAGCATGGCACTGCTCAGCCCGACCATATCCATGCCATCATCTGTAGTCATGGCTGGCTTCTGCGCATGAAGCGGGAAAACACATAGGCATGCTAATATAACAACTAAGTAGTTTTTCATATAGGTAGGATTGTTTGGGTTTCAGCGCTAAGATACGCTTTTCTGAATTACCCAAACACCTCTGAAAA
>JBCCLI010000525.1:0-4027 GCA_039026975.1 Bacteroidota bacterium
ACGCTATTTACCTGCGAATGATTCAGGATTTACCACTTTAAATGAGGCCAGGGATATTATTCCTGCTCCCAAGGGAGTTACTGACCTTATATATTCAGATACGATCCGTATGCTAATCTTATTCCTGCAAGCTTTCCTGCAGTGGTCAAAGACCATATGTTATAAATATAATCATTTTCCCTTTTATACAAAGCCTGAAGTTTTCTAATCATAAATACCTCTTCAGTTTGAAGGATCTCCTGCATAGCTCAGCAGGTATTTCTTGTACTTCTCTGCTTCTATTTGCCCACTAAACCGACTGGTCAATTTTTTACCCCTTTGAGGATTATTCTTCCGGATAAAATCACTTATGTACCATACCAGATAGAAGTCCTTCACTTCCCCTTCCAGGAGCTGATTGGCAGTTTCTAAATGTGCTTCTGCCATGTCTAATGAACCATAACTACCCCTCTGAAGTAATTCTCCCCTTATTAAGGTTCTCAGGTAGAGGTAGTAATAGTAGGAGAAAATAGCTGAGGAGTTATTCACAGCTACTGAATCTAATAATCCAGGATCTACCTCACGCTGAAACGCATGTGAAAGCTTGAGGTACGCTTTATGATAGGCTATTTCACTTTCTTCATAGGCTTCAAACCACGGAGGAAGCTCTTCCTGGTAAGCCAGTAGGAAATTTCTCTGATTATCTGCGATGGAATCTAATAATCTTACATAAACAGAAAAATCTGTAGCATCTAATATATTCAATCTTCTCTGGGTCGGCTCTACCTTTCTTTTAAGCTCCTGATACCTACAAATAGGTGCCGTAAATCCATAAAATGAGAGCGAGTCTATGGAACCAAATATGGGATTTAGCACGACATCTACATATAAGCTACTGTCAGGAATGACAAATATGGGAATTACCTCCTCATTACAATATAGCTGTATAGGCCTGGGAGAGTTTAGGGGAATAGACAGTACATAATGAGTTTGGTCTTCAGGAACAGCCTGCACTATCTTCCTGGACCCTTCTATCAGGTTAGTGTACAAGGCATAAATGGCAGCAGGCTCCTGCTCATGATGTATGTGCAGGTGCACATGGGTAGTATCATAAAAACTGATGACGGGCTGTGCATTTTTCCGGTAGTAATCATAACGGGTAAGAGACCATATGTACAGAAGGGCAACGGAAAGGATAAACCATGGGATCAGAGGTTTCTTCATAACATCTGTCGTATCTAGGCTTGAAAAGAAGCTGCATTTAAGGCTGTGTAGGGAGGATCTTATGTCTGATGATCCGGAAGAGATTAATAGAAAGTCCTACCCAAACCATGTCAGCATTCACATTTCTACTGATCTGGAATAGACTACTTTCCAGCTCTTCTATGATGGCTTCTATTTTTTCTGCATCTAATACCTTCGCAAAATTCTCCTGAAATTGTCTTTCTCCAGGTCCTAACAGGGCTATCTCTTCCATCCCTACATGAAATAGTAACGCATTTCTGAATTTTTTTATGGCAAGGGCAAGGAATAGTTTTTGATTTTCTTTGCTGGCTTTACTGACGGGCTTAATGACTTCACTGATTTTCACCATATTTCCAGTATAGACTGTCCGCATCCAAGCTATGAAGGTTTGGCTATTTTGCTGATGCGCTTCCCCCATCAAACTCAAGGCCTGGCCTATGCTTCCCTCTGCTATGGCGGCTATTTCTGCTGCCTGTTCCTTCTCTATCTGTTTTTCTTCTTCTAAATATGTCTGGAGAAGGGGGGTAGAAATTCTCCCCATAGGTAGCTGTTGGCATCTGGATAAAATGGTTTTTAGCAGGGCGGTAGGCTCATCACAGGTCATGAGCAGGAGGGTTTTTTCAGGAGGTTCTTCTAATAACTTGAGAAAAGCATTAGCCCCCTGGTTATTGATGCGTTCTGCATACCAGAGAATGACCACTTTAAAGGGGGCCTCAAAGGCTTTTAGGTAAACTTTCTTTTTTAGATTGCGGATTTCATGTACGCTAATACCTAGCTGTTTATTCTCCCCTTCCAGAAGTTGTTGCCAGTCTTCCAAGCTCAGGTACGCATTCTGAGTCCATGCCTCCCTGAACTGGGGGAGGTAATCATCTGTCATCAGCTGCTTCCCTTTTTCCTTTTTGGCTATGATTGGGAGTAGGTAATGGATATCTGGGTGAACCCCTTTTTTAATCCTGAGGCAGTTAGCGCATTTCCCACAACTCTCCAGCTCTCCCTGGTTTTGGCAGTTAACATAGGCGGCTATGGCATGTGCTAAGGCAAGCTTCCCTATTCCGGCAGGTCCTGTGAGTAGCCAGGCATGTGGCACCCTATCATCTTGTATGGCATCCTTTACTTTTCTGATAGCAGCCTCCTGCCCTATAATTTCCTGAAACTTCACGCTGACTTAATTACTTGAGTAGATATTCCCTATGGTATTCTTTTCCCTAAGGGCTAGCTGGCCGCAGGCACCATTGACATCCTTCCCTCTACTTCTCCTTACATTAACTATCAACTTACGGCTCTCCAGGTAGTCAACAAAAGCCTGTGTCTTAGCTGGTGTACTGGGAAGAAAGGGAGATTCCGGCACAGGATTATACTCAATCAAATTAATCTTGGAGGGGATAATCCTGGCAAAGGTAGCCAGCGCTTTTGCATCTGCTAAGGAATCATTAAAATCCCTGAATAGGCAGTATTCATAGGTAACCCTGGTTTTAGTCTTGTCATAAAAGTGAAGGAGGGCTTCTCTGAGGCTTTCCAGGTCATTAGTCTTATTGATGGACATAATCTGGGTACGCTTCTCATCATCTGCTGCATGTAGAGAAAGGGCAAATTCAAAGGGAACTTCATCCTCTCCCAGTTTTTTAATCATTTTGCTGATGCCAGAGGTAGACACCGTAATTCTTCTGGGAGACATATGTAACCCAGCTTCAGAGGTAATCATCTGGATAGATCCCATGACATTCCGGTAATTTAGGAGGGGTTCTCCCATACCCATATACACAATGTTAGTGAGGTTTCTTCCAAAATGCTTTTGGGCTTCTTCTCTTAAGATTTGCACTTGATCATAAATTTCATAATGCTTCAGGTTATGCATAAGTGGAAGAAGACCAGTAGCACAGAAAGAGCAGTCCAGGGAGCAACCTGCCTGCGAGGAAATACATGCTGTAAGCCGCTTAGGCGTAGGGATGAGCACCCCTTCAATCTCATGTCCAGAGGCTAGGCGAAAGGCGTACTTCACCGTCCCATCCTTACTTTTGTAGGAAGCATCAATGGTGACACGCTTGAAAGTAAATGCCTCTGCTAGTTTTTTTCTCAGGCCCTTTTGGATGTTTTGCATCTCCTCAAAAGACTGTACCTGCTTCTTCCATATCCAGTCATATACCTGCTGGGCCCTAAACTTTTTCTCTCCTATTTCTATCATGTAGGCAGTAAGCGCTTCCAAGCTTAACTCTCTAATGTCTCTCTGCTTAGCCATATCTTCTGCAAAGATAATCAAAAAACATCCCGTTTGTCTTTAGTACCTTTGGATATGCCTGTATTTACTGCAGATGCCATCTATACCCCCACAGGATGGATCAAAGATCAAGTGTTAGCCACAGACCAGGAAGGGACCATCCAGTCTATTCGGACTATTGACCCTGCGGATAAGGTCATCCGCTTTAAGGGAGTGCTAGTTCCGGGATTCATTAATGCGCACTGCCACCTAGAGCTTTCTCATTTACACGGGCACATTCCAGCAGGATTAGGTATGGTTCCATTTATCCAAGAGGTCATCAAGTCCAGAGGGTCTCATGAGCAGGAAGAACAGCAAGCAGCCGTGCTTAGCGCGCTGTCATATAGCCATAAGAAGGGAATCGTAGGCATAGGGGACATCTCTAATAGTGGGCTTTCCGCTAAGGCGAAAAGAAATCATCCGGTACGTACCCAAACATTTATAGAACTGCTGGGCCTAATTCCTGAGAAAGCCGAGGAGATCATAGAAGGTGGCCATAAGCTGAAGGAAGCCTTTCAGGGGTTAGCAGCTTCCTTGACTTTACATGCC
>JBCCLI010000526.1:0-4014 GCA_039026975.1 Bacteroidota bacterium
AATACGCGCTTCAAACTGCTCTTGCTCCTCTGTTGGGCCATTTCCTTCATACAAGGAAGGAACGTCCAGTGCTTCCGAGCCAATAGGAATGACCGTTCCATGATGATATTGATAATGGGCCATAGTACCTTCTACTTCCGGAACCATGACCATACCAGACAACACAATAGGGTTTTCTCCCAAAGTGGAAGAATAATATACTCTGTAAAGGGAAATGGCATTCTTTATGTAAGAGGTGAGATCAACCTCCAGATCATTTCTCTCAGGAATATGACTCAGTATCTGTTGAGGGGTTAGTGTCTTTACCTTTTCATAGGATAACAGATCTCCTTTTGTGGTAGGTGTTAAAGCTGGAAATGCTAATCCAGGCTTTACTTTTACGTCCTCAACTTGGGTTTTCTCACAGGATATAAGGAATACCCACCCTAGGAGTAGGACACTCAGGAAATTTTTCATGTTATTTTTCTCTTTTGTAGGCACGAACTCAGGGTCCGTCCGTATGGCACTCTAAAAAATCTCTTATCTGGATAAGATTTGGTCTATAAACGAGAAGGGGCAAGAAATACCCTACTTTTATCCATAGAAAACCTACCTAATAAAGCCATCCCTGGTGAGGGATGGCTTTAGGTATAGACTCAGAAATATTCTGAGTCAGTTAGGGAGTTGAAGTTTTTACAAGCCTTAAGACCTTAGACTGGCTCTTTGACGGGTCTATTATCTGCACCATGTATAAGCCGGGACTCCATGAAGTGGTATTTACTACCGATGCTCCTTGCTGTTTCTCAAGCTGCTGAATCATCCTTCCATCCAAAGAATAAATCTGAGCAGAGTAGTTCCTTAGGTCAGTTTCTATATTGAAAAAACCTGTGGTAGGATTAGGGTAAAGTTTTACCGTAAGCTCTGTGTCATTTCCCAGATATATACTGGTAGTGATATCTGTCCCTACAGGGTGTGTGTAGGTAGGAAGAGGGCCTGCTACCTTATTAGTATTTGAAGTAATACACTCGTTGATGACCTCCAGATTTACTTCCTTAGCCACATCTATACAAACCGGAAGATTTATAGCTTCATTTTGCCAGGCACGTATTTTTCCTCCAATAATGCCTTCTGCACTCACAGCCTCAGAGGGAAGAAGGGAGCCACCAAATGACATCTGATAGATATTTTGTAGCTCCTGGTTAGTCTTCTGGGCAAATTGAGGTTGAATATATCTTTCCTCAGCGAAAAAGGTGTAAGGCTCTGTATCAGATGGGAGAGGTGTATATCCCGGAGCCTGCTCATCAAAGAATAACCGTTGGTTTTTATAAGGGCCATAGTTTAGAATGGTCTTATCAGGCAGGAGAAAATGAAGGGGAAACTTATCTTCTGGCGGTGAGAAGAAGGCTTCCATCTGGATATCAATAGGATCAGGAAAAGCGGGATCCGGCTCTGTGATAATTTTCTCAATCAACATATCCCGGTAGGATAAGCCCGGAGAGGGGATATACAAATTTACGCCATTTTTTAAATGCCCAAATGCTACCGTTACCTGCCCTTGAGGTGGCAAGGCTAGCCCCGTACCAAAACCTTCAATCCGTATGTTTTGAAAGACTATCTTATTCTTGGACCTATACTGACTAGCCCAAATACCCGTAGAGGTAGCATCTCCATCATTATTGACCAGCCTAACATTCTTAAGGGTTACCCTTTCCGTGAAATTGAATTGTACTCCTTGCCTATCTATGTTCCAAGCTGTAAAGTCTTCTAGGGTAGAATGAACAGTAGAAATGTACTCAGGCGTATAGTCCCTCTCATCCCCAAAAAAGGTGGTATGTAGGTAATAAGTAGCCAACCCGATCCCTACAGAATAAGCCTCGTTATTATTGAAACCGGCAATATTTACCCAGCCTGTAGCCAACGCATTCTCATATATGGCTATGTCTGGAGAAAGTCCCAGGTTAGCTGGCTTGAAGGTATTTCGAAAGGGTTCTACCAGAGGCCCAGGTTCTATAAGTCCTTCTGGCCAGTAAATGAAGCCATGGCCAGAACAACCTGAAGCTACATTTCCACTAAGGGATACACCTCCACCATGTATCCAAAATCCGTCTCCCTGAAAGGCAAAATCCTGCGAGGCTTCACGCATATCTGGCGCATTTAAAGGGGCTTCCCTTCTGATGGGGTATTCAGGGTTTACTGTCCGTATGGCTATGTTGTTAGTGAAAGATCCTAGCTCATCTCCAGATTCCGTTTGAAAGCCTCCTCCAATCACATTATAAGAGACGTTATTATCAAAGTGGACGTAAGAAGAATGACTGGCATATGCCCACCCCGGATCATCTTCTACTACACATCCTCTCACATAGGCAGGAGACAGCTCTGGCTTCACCCCTCCTCTATGAAAGTGGAGGGAGTATCTACCACGTATATTTTTTCTAGCTAATCCATTGGCTTCAAATACCCCTTCTCCTACTTGCCAGTCATTTATGGGGATATCCTTACGAGTCCTGCCCATTTTGTGGAGCTTAACATAGTTCATGTCCACATTCTGGCTATGCATAAACATGAGATGGCCCCTATCCAGCGTATCTACTGTACTTTCAGATTCTATGAGAATATTTCTACTAAGATTGGCTACATGCACATAAAGATCTGCTGCCGGAGCCGTACGCTTCTTAGTTAAGGGCTGCCTAAGGGTAATGGTCTTTCCCGAAATAGATTGGATCTCAGCTACTTCATCACTTGTAGCGTCTACAGCGTCAGTCCCTGTTATGACTATTCTGTCTCCCACTTCCCAGCCCTGGGGGGCTACCTGCATACTAAGGGAAGTAGCACCCTGGGGAGGATTCTGCGCTACCCTGGACCAGGAGGTTTTTTGGGCACCATACATGACCGTTTTTCCCATCAGCACTAGTCCTTTCTCCCACTGATCACTCATCAGGGTTAGGTCTCCTTCATCAATGAGGATAATCTTGCACATAGTCCCCTGTGGTATGGGAGTATCAGCTGTCCCTATCTCTAGTTCGCCCATCATATCTTGAATGATGGTCTCTACCCTTAAGGTAGTGTTTGTAGTAGGAGAGAATCGAAGCTTACCATCATTTCTGATGATTTTGATGCGGGTAGCTATGTCTCCATCTATCGTCAGTATTTTCCCATTAGGGATGTATACTTTGGCCAAATCCGTAGGTAGGATTTCTCCCTGCCAGGTATTCTTATCTGTCCAATTCCCTGAATTTTGTACGGTATATGTAGCCTGATCCGGTGGTAATAGACTGAGTGGGCTGGTAGCAGGGAAAATGAAGTCATTGGCATTTTGGGCTGGCAGACGACCAATAACAATGAGAATAAGAGCCAGGAGAAGGATAATCCATCGTTTACTGAGCATTGGTTCTGTTATTCTGGTGAACGTATGCCCTGAAAACGAGTAGTGGGATGTCCTACCCTACCTTAAAGGTAAGAAGATGATAAGGCCCAGCTAATTACGCAGGCGGAGGGCTTTCTTACAATAAACTGGGTCAATTAAGATACGCTCAGGTATTCATCCTTAGCCAGTCTATCTAATGACTCAGGATCATGAGAAGGGAGGTAGATCAGCCGGTTTTGGGAAGCATAAGCCTTTATATCCTTATATGTATGCGCACACAGCTTGAAGTCCTGATGTCCGGCCGAGTGCACTTCCTCTATCAACTGGGCCTGATCATAGGTAGCATCTCCCGCAAGCATATAGTCCATCTCACTTCCTTTCACCAAAACGGAACAGTGGCCTACCGTATGTCCTGGCGTGTGCACCAATTGAATCTCTCCTGACCGAACCAAAGACTTAGCTAATGGAAAAGTAGTGTTATCCTCTGTATTTAGAGAAATAGGCTTGGGCTCAAACCACTTGGGATATAGGGTAGGCAAGGCAAAGCTAGGCTTTTCCCACTCCAATTGATGCACCAATATATCTGTCCCCTCAAAGTAGCTCAGCCCGTCAATGTGATCCAGATGTAGATGGGTCAGAATCACCTGAGAAAGATCCTTTACTTCGTATCC
>JBCCLI010000527.1:0-4009 GCA_039026975.1 Bacteroidota bacterium
ATAAAGCGTACCCTGAGATAAGCCTTGATGTGTAATAATAGCTTCACGTATAGACTCATAAAAGCCCATAAAATCAGCAAAGATACTATTCAGGTCAGCTAAGACATTTATCGCTATTTCCAGGTTAGTGAGAGAACCTCCGACATTATACACCACAGGGGTTACCACAGTAATATCTGAAAGGTCTGGATTCGCATTACTTAGCCATCCTGTAGCATGGGTGTCTACCCCCCCATTTCCGTAGATGGCAGTAATATCTCTAGCCGTTGTAAATAGTCCTGTAACATCTCCTTCCTGTTCAAGGATCATTAGTCGCTGGAAAGCTGCGTTAAAGCTGTCCATAGCATATGCATCCAAATCAAGTTGGAGGTTAGTCCCTTGAAAATTAGCGTTCCAGCCTACGGCTTCAGAGATAAGTGGCTGGAAAATGTTGACTAAGATATCCGTTAAGGCTGCTTCTACCTGCGCATTAGTAGCCGCTGCCGGTAGGCTTGACAGCACACTCCTCAGGCGGTCATACTCTCCTTCTATAGTTCCTGAGCCCGCCCTGATAGTGGTAACTGAGGTGTCATATACCCCCTGATCATCCAGTGCTACTATAGCCCTGCTTACTAGATCATTCAGGCTACTATCAGAAGTCAAGTTAATCAGACCTGCATCATCAAAGACAGGCCCCCCCCCAACAGGAAAAATGGTGGAACGAATTACAGAAAGAGGTACCTCCTTGCTGTAAGCACTATACAAAAATGGGGTATAAGCCGCTCCGTATCTTAAATTATTAATTCCTATTCCATTTCTAAACCCTTCCACGCTGGTTCCCCATCCTAAGGACTCTTTAAGATCCAAGATCCCCACCCTGTCCATCAGCTTGTTACACTGGGCGAGTGCCATTTGCTGAAGCCCATAAAACTCAGCATCATTAGCAAGTTCTACTGCATCTGGAAAGACCAGCATGGTAGGTTCATCATATAGCTCTACTGCTTTTAGCCCCACTCTTAATCCTGGAACTGAACCTACAGGCGTAGCAGACTCATCCCCAGCAGCGATGCTACCTCCACTGTAAAGCCCTACTGAGGTGATGTAACATTGACCTCCTCCATTGTCAAAGAACATTCTCAGGGCATCAAACATCCTAAAATTAGTAGGGATGGAAATAGACGAGACTGCGTAATTATTGGCAGGGTCTACATTTACCGTTACAGAACTAATGTTATATGCACCTCCAAACAACTCCCGGTATTCCAGAAGAGAAGTAATTTTGGTGGGCATATTAAGGAGACTTTCTCCGTTTCTTTCAGCTTTTTCTGTATAGCCGATGAAGGCAGGTATAGCCGTTTCCACTTCAGCTACTGAGGGCGGGAAAATGGAAATTTCTTTTACGTATACACCTGGGGTTTTATAGGTCATAATGTTATCGTTTAGACGTATTTATATGTGGACATGTATTTCCTGAATCAAATTGTTAGTACCTGATTCCCGCTTTACCGGATGAAAGACGGATGGCGATGGCAGGGTTTTGATGGTGGTTATAGCGGGATCTGTTCTCACTAACACGAATTGCTCGGGGGTCTCTGACCAAGCTATATCTATCTGGTCTGAAACGATTCTCACTGTATTTCCATTTACAATAGGTAGCTGGAAGGTCACTGAGCCTGAGGGTGGGTTTGGGTATTGTACCCTCAGATTAGCAGGAATAAGTCCATTTAGAACTTCTGGTATGTTGGTGGTATCTGTTAAATCTGTTTTAATATGGATTATATATACTAGTCTGTACCTTCCAGCTTCAAAGGAAAGACTGTAATCTGCTATAAGTTCATCCCCATTTCTGGTAAGTACATCACCCGTTACATATTTATACTCTGCTGGTACCTGGTCTACATTTCCACTGTCCAGGGTAGTAGTATCATTATAGATGTCAATGATTCCCAATACATTTTGCTGTCCGTTAAGACCAGGTTCATAAATGAAAGGAAGGTCAATATTAGGGGTAGAGGCGGTAATTCGGTACCTACCAGGAAGCATACGCTGAACTTCTCCAAAATCCAGTTGGAGTTCCTGAACTTGCTGTCCTACAGGCAGGTCTATTTCAGCTAAAGGAGTATAGGTATTCGTGAGAATGTCCTGTAGAACTGGCGAAGAGCTATTAGTGGAAGCGGGATAATCCAAGTTATATATGTGTGCCCTTACTAATTCAGGATACTGAAAAGTGGGTAAGCTAATATAATCTCCTAGCGGCCGCTCATCTCCACCTGGCACCGGAGCAAATACATTACTTATGTATAAGGCCTCCTTCCCTACCGCAGGAGGTAGCTCATCAGGATGATCTGGAAATCTGGTAAAATGGAAGAAATAAGGATTCTTCAAAATCATCAAAAAACTAAAATGCTCTTCATTAAGCGGGATAGAAGTGAGGAGGGTGGGAGTAACCTGGGTAGGATCCACCTTGGTAAAAATGGTGAAGCCTGTAGGATTAGTTCTAAACAAGAGCCCATATTGCTGAAGAAGCTGCTCTGTAGAAGAGGTAGGGATAAACTGAAAATCCTCTGACAAGCCTGACGAATAGTAGGCATGCCTTACAGTAAAGCGAAATAATATGTCATACTTTACGGCAGTCATGAGCTTGCTTGTCCGTTTAGGTTTACTTGGGTAATAGGGGGTCCATCAAACTGGACTTCATTCTCCTGAATAGTTACTATCCGTACTTTGTACATGATAGAAGGCATATACTTAGCGCCCATAGCTCCCCATAAATGGTTTTGCTGTTCAAATGTTAGGGGGTATAATTCCATCCATATTCGGCCCAGTTGCCCCTCTAAGGATGGGGTATTTTGTATATCAAAGAAATTCTTAGTCTGAAAGAAGCCTATTACCCTTGATAGATTCCTGACGCTATTTACATAGGTGGCTCCTGTGGTATCTACATTAGTACTTGCGGGTACAGCAGTGAAGAGAAAATAAAGGTTGAGCCTTACTTCTGGCTTAATCGTCTCCACTGTTCCATTAGAAAGCTTTCTGTGAACATTGAGTGGTCGGGATATTCGATCTTCTTCAATATTGACTAGAGACATAACGATATGTCCATCTAACCCTTGGACAAGACTTCCACTTTGGGTCAATAAATTTGAGGGAATAACAATTTCGTTACCAGGACTGATCAGCAGGTAATTATTTACCTCTGTGGCAATCATCTGAATAGCAGCATCAATAACATGTATAGCCATTTCAGGTAACGGTTTTTAGGGTTAATTCATATTATAGCTTCCGAAACACCATCCAGAAATCTCCCTCTTCTATCATGTGCCTCACAATTCTCTCTATCTCTGGAAGTTGACAACTGTGGGTAAGTACCAATTGAGGTACGGTGAAATAGGCTCCGCCTAAATAGTTCCCATTTTGGATATGTTCTCTTCTAAGGTGCTCGATGGTAGGATAGGAGTAAAAAGCAGCTGTATAAATATCTCCATTTTCCATGAAGACCAGTACGTCAGTAAATGTTTCCTCTGCTTTTATGTCTGTTGATTCTTGATATTGAGAAGAGGTAGTGATGTACAAAATATCATCCTGTCTAGCACCCTCTTCCATATACCTGTAGCTTACATTCTGATTTCATATCACATTTACCCTAAGTTGATTCCTTTAAGAGAATTATTCCAGTAGCATCTGACTATCGGAGAGGGAAATGTAAGCAACGGTAGGAAGGGGGAATAAACGGTTAGATGGTAGATACATTTAATATTCGTACAAGCGTACTCTCTTAATAAGGAGTGTCTATGGGTTTACCGGTAACCTAAAAAATTTACCAGGGAGGGGTTTATTAGATTTGATCATTTAACCAGCCGAACATTAACCTATAAGGCTTATGTATAATAACGTGAGTTCGGAGTTTTTGGGGTGAAATGAAGAGATCACTTCCATCGGTTTTTGCCTTTGAAAATAGCCGGTTTATCTTCCAAGAACTGATAGGCACAAATACCTGCTAAGGTATGCGCCAATGCATTGTCAGGGCTTC
>JBCCLI010000528.1:0-3994 GCA_039026975.1 Bacteroidota bacterium
GAAAAAGCAGCACCCGCAGAAGAAAAGAAACCTAAAGCTAAACCCGCACGCAAACGTAAAGTCACCCCTAAGAGCAAGAAAAAAGAAGCAGAACCAGCGCCTGAAGAGGTAGTAGAAGTTCCTACCCCTGAGGAGGCTGCTCCAGAGTCTAACGGAGTAGAAGCTAGCCCGGAGGCTGTAGTAGAAGAAGCGGCCCCTGAAAAGGAAGTAAAGCCTAAAAGAGGTCCCAGAAAGAAAAAGCCTACCTCCAAGTCTGGTGACAGTAAAAATGATCATTCAAAGGAAGACGTTTCGGATGACTTTGACGGGGTTATCAGTAACCAAGGCGTATTAGAGGTCATTCCAGAAGGCTACGGGTTTCTGAGATCTTCAGAATATAACTATCTACCCTCACCGGATGACATATATGTGTCTCCCTCTCAGATTAAGCTTTTTGGGCTGAAGACAGGAGACACCGTATTTGGTCAGATAAGACCTCCCAAAGAAGGTGAGCGCTATTTTGCCCTACTTAAGGTAGAAAGCATTAACGGGCGTACCCCAGAGGAGGTGAGAGATAGGATCTATTTTGATCACTTGACGCCTCTCTTTCCTGATGAGAAGTTTGTTCTCTCAGATGACAAGGGCGGAAATGATCTTTCTCTAAGAATCATCGATCTATTCTCTCCTATAGGAAAAGGACAGCGCGGTCTCATTGTAGCACAGCCTAAGACAGGTAAAACTATTCTCCTACAAAAAGTAGCTAATGCTATAGCTGCCCAACATCCGGAGGCATACCTGATCATTCTCTTAGTAGACGAGCGCCCTGAGGAGGTTACAGATATGGCACGTAATGTAAATGCGGAGGTTATAGCCTCTACTTTTGACGAGCCAGCTGAGCGTCATGTTCAGGTAGCTAAAATAGTGCTAGAAAAAGCCAAGAGAATGGTAGAATGTGGGCATGATGTGGTCATTCTCTTGGATTCTATTACCCGTTTAGCCAGAGCGCACAACACCTGTATGCCTGCTTCAGGAAAAATCTTATCTGGTGGCGTAGATGCTAATGCCCTCCATAAGCCTAAGCGTTTCTTTGGAGCAGCCAGAAATATAGAGTTCGGTGGATCACTAACCATCCTGGCTACTGCCCTCATAGAAACAGGTAGTAAGATGGATGAGGTCATCTTTGAAGAATTCAAAGGTACCGGTAACATGGAGCTCCAACTTGACCGTAGGCTCGCTAACCGCAGGGTTTATCCTGCTATAGACGTGATGGCATCTGGTACGCGTAGAGAAGATCTACTCATGGATCCTGCAGATATCAGCCGTATTTGGGTTCTTAGGAAATTTATGGCAGATATGAATCCTGTAGAGGGAATGGAATTTCTGAGAGAAAGGATGAACAATACCACTAGTAATGAAGAGTTCCTTTTATCCATGAATGGATAAGTAGGATTATTTATAAGGAAGTATTTTAATAGATATATGCAGGGGGCTCATGGCCCCCTTTTTTTATAAGGAAAGGTTAACGTAATCTGCATATAAGTAGATATTCAATAGCCCATTGGTATTGCGGGTTTTCCTCATGGCTTCCTTAACCGTAAGTATATGCGTGAAGGTAGTCTCATGCTCGTATACTGCGCCTAGTTGATTCTCATTATAGGCCATAATAGCCTCCTTATTCATACGCTTTTCCACAAAAAAGAAAAATACCTCTTCATCACAGGTGCCTGTAGAAGGGAATAAGCCTTCTCTGTTTAAGGGGATTACTTCTTCCGCTTGTAGGGTTATTCCCGCTTCTTCCTCTGCTTCTCTGATAGCCACCATTTTAGGATCATCTTCTCCATCTACCATACCTGCTACATGCTCGTAGATAAGCCCTCCATCACAAATACGCCTTTGGCTTACCATCAGTAAATAGCGTTCTTCTGTTTTCTCGTCTATCAAGCATATGAGAATAGACACTACGCTTCCTTTAATGAGGCATAAAGGCGGGATATTTCCCCCTTCTGGCACTTTTGCATCTAATAAGACCAGTGAGAATAGTACCTCCCCATTATACCTATGGCGCGTATAAACTTCTTCTATACCATTAATGGCGAGGCCGTTTTCATCCAGCTTATGTTTCCACTGCCTGAACTTAGGCGCCTCTTCTAAACTCTGTTTCATATACTTTAGGATTTTCTCTAAATCTACAGATTATATACTGTAGGTTCAGTATACATTCTGTACCTTAATTTTTCATCAGCCGTATATGTGATGAAACAGGAAATATTCGTTGGCTTATAAAACAGGAAGAACGTTTCAACATGAAGGGAACTCTTAAATTTATCTTATTAGGTGTCATTGCCATTCTGGCCTTGGTGGCCTTTTCCTATTATCAGCGCGTCTTTTCTTCAAATGTAGTAGTGGAAGATGGAGATGAGGTAGCCTTTTACATCCCTACAGGATCAGATTATGTTGCAGTAGGAGAAAAACTACTGGCAGAAAAGAGAATTAAAAATGCCCAAGCCTTTCATTGGGTGGCGGAAAAGATGAATTATCCTAATCATGTCTATCCTGGCCGGTATTTACTGAATGATGGGATGAGTACGAGAGAACTTGTCACCCTCTTAAGATCCGGGAAGCAGGCTCCTATGCGCTTTACTTTTAATAAGTTTAGAACTTTGGAAGACTTTGCTGTGCATACGGCAGAGAACTTGGAGATGACTAAGACTTCCCTGATGCAGACTCTGGAAGATGAAGAATACCTAAAGACCATGGGGCTAACAAAGGAGAAAATTTTAGGAATTCTAGTCCCTAACACCTATGAGCTTTATTGGAATGTGTCCCCACAAGCTTTTGTAGATAGGATGTATAAAGAGTATCGGGCTTTCTGGGATAAGAATGACAGGAATAAACGCAGGACTAAGTGGGGCCTTACGCGCATGGAAGTAATGACCCTGGCCTCCATAGTAGAAGAAGAAACCAATAAAACGGATGAAAAAGCTACAGTAGCCGGGGTATACCTGAATAGAATACGGCAAGGGATGCCTTTACAAGCAGATCCTACTGTCAGGTTTGCGTTACAAGACTTCACCATTAAGCGAGTGTTAAACTCCCACCTGGAGATAGATTCTCCTTATAATACGTATAAAATTAGGGGATTACCTCCTGGTCCTATTTGTACAGCTTCAATTCCTTCTATAGATGCTGTACTGAACGGAGAACGCCATGAGTATGTGTACTTCTGTGTTCGTACAGATGGTTCTGGCTACCACCACTTCTCTAAGACCCTCACAGAACACCTAAATTATGCTAGACAGTACCACAGTATGCTAGATGCCAAAGGAATCAAAAAATAAAGAGCAAACAGAGAGGGAGGTAACCCTCTGACAGAATCTATACTTTTTCGGATTTGCCAAATATCCTTATTCAGAATTTCCCAAAAATTTATCATTACTACTTACATAGTATCCAGTTTCATTTTTTCAAAGAATTTTCCCCAGGAAAATCCTGCCCTAAATATCTGAAAATCATATAGTTAAATAGGAAAATAAGCTTTCTTTACTTGTGTAGATAGCTATAAATGATAAGTATGTGGGATCTACATTATTCAGAAAGAAAAGTTATCCTAACCATTAATGCAGTAGTTCTTACCATTCATGCGTATTTCCGTCTTCTGCCCTGCCTATTTGATTAATATTACTTCTGAAAGGGCGATAATCCTGGATTACAAGAGCAAGGGCTAGGGTAGATTCATCCACTTAGTGGGTTTGAGTCCCCTAGTTTTTTTATGCCCTAACCTGAGATCCTGCTTACCCACCATTTTCTTCCCTCTTATTTAACGTGAGTTCGGAGTTTTTGGGGTGAAATAAAGAGATCACTTCCAGTGGTTTTTGCCTTTGAAAATAGGCGGTTTATCTTCCAAGAACTGATAGGCACAAATACCTGCTAAGGTATGCGCCAATGCAGTGTCAGGGCTTCTGTGCCTAGTATGCTCAATATTGAAGTAGGGGTTCAGTGGGTTAAGGACGGGGTC
>JBCCLI010000529.1:0-3988 GCA_039026975.1 Bacteroidota bacterium
CAGAGCTTACTAGCTAGAAGAGTCCAGTCCCAGCAGTTTACCTATCAGGTTTCTTTAGGATTTCAGCCCCAAAGCTTCCAGCAAATGGCAGGTTTGGTGGCTTACTATAATACAGGACATTACCTGTACTTCCATGTTGCAGGAGATGAAAAAGGGACTTGTAGGTGGCTACAGCTCATCATCTCTGATAATTTTCAGGTCTCAGAACCTTATCCCCCTGTTAAGCTGCCTGGTAAGGGGGTTCTTCAGTTGGGAGTGAGATGGGCCTATGCACAACTGTCATTTTTCTACTGCCTGGAGGAGGGAGCAGTTATAGCTTATCCTGGTCAGTATGATGGAAGTATCTTATCAGATGACCATGTGAGAGAAGGTAGTGAGAGGTATAGGCCTGCCTTTACTGGAGCCTTTGTAGGAATAGCTTGTCAAGATTTAAGCGGGAGGAGAATAGCTGCAGACTTTTATTCTCTTTCTTATGAAGAAGGACTTAATGCTTAGTGAACTGTATTTTGCGTGTAGTTTCTCGCAGAACGAGCTGGGTATCCAGGATATATGGTTGGTAGCCTTGAAGGGAGCGGTCTTGGTTAATGCTATTTATGATGAGGCTAGCCGCCTTTTTCCCCATAGCCTGCGCAGGCTGAGAAACAGAGCTGATTTGGGGCTCTACTAAGGTCGAAAGTGGGTTATCAGAGAAGCCTATGAGCGAAATATCTTCTGGAATCTTTAAGCCTTTCTGTTTAATGGCTTTCATAGCTCCATAAATGGACCTATCACTAACCGCTAAAACACCATCTGGAAGTGTAGCGGAAGAAGCAAGTAATTCTTTCATAGCTGCTTCTGCAGGCTCTATTTCATACCCTATCGCCAAAATCCAGTCTTCATTAATAGGTAGTTGGTAATCTTGTAAGGCTGCCAGAAAGCCTGCTTTTCGCTCTTTCGGGATGGTCTCATGAGGATTTCCCCCAAAGTGGGCTAGCCTCTTGCAGCCCGATTTAATAAGGTATTCAGTAGCCTCATAGGCCGCGTGGTAGTCATCTATCTTTACTACAGGAGCCGCAAGGCCGGGACACTCTATATCTATCATGACAAAGGGTACCTCAAGATCCAGTACCTGCTGGAAGTAGCCTTTACTGACAGCAGGGTTAATGGCGGAGGCAGCTATCATACCATCCACGCGCACAGATAACATAGCAAAGGTATCCATACGCTCTCTATCTTCTATGTGTTGGCTTTCTGAGAAGATGGTTCTGAACCCTTCTTTAAATGCATATTCCTGTATACCACTAATGATTCTAGAAAAGAAGTGGCCAGAGAATGTGGGAATGATTACCCCTATCAGCCCGGTGCGCTGCTCAGACATATTAGCGGCCAGCAGGTTTCTTCTATAATTCCATTGCTCTGCTAGTTTCTGAACAGAAGCTTTAGTATTTGCACTTACATCAGGCTGGTCCCTCAAGGCGCGGGAAACGGTAGAGGTGGATAGCCCGAGTTCCCTGGCTATATCCTTGATGGTGACAAATCCTTTTTTCTTCATAGCACTGGTCAAAAGGGATAGAAGCTTACTTACATAACGTGGAGGAGAGGATCTGGATGCCTACTTTGAAAGTTTATCTTACGGCTTTTAAACTGATATCCAGGCTTTTTACGGAGTGTGTCAGGGCACCCATACTGATGTAATCTACCCCTGTTTCTGCTATCACTCTTGCTGTCTCCAGAGTAATCCCACCTGAAGCCTCTGTCTGTGCCTGATCTCCGATCATACCCACAGCTTCCCGCATCATATCAAGACTCATATTATCCAACATAATTACGTCAGCTTCCCCTGTAGCTAATACTTCCTGGACCTCTTCCAGGCTTCTGGTTTCTACTTCTATTCTCAAGTGAAGATCATGTGCAGTAAGATAGGCCCTACAGGCTTGGACGGCTTCCGTAATTCCACCTGCATAGTCTACGTGGTTATCTTTGATCATCACCATATCATATAATCCAAATCTGTGATTAGTACCTCCTCCTATATGGACAGCCCATTTTTCTACATGCCTGATGAGGGGAGTGGTCTTTCTGGTATCTAATACTTTGCAGGGTAGGCCTGAAAGCAGGCTAGAAACCTCATGTGCAAAGGTGGCAATCCCACTCATCCGCTGCATGAGGTTTAATACGAGTCTCTCAGCCTGAAGAATGCTTCTAACTTTTCCCTGAACGAGAAAAGCTATGTCTCCGTGAGAAACTGCATCTCCATCTTGTTGGTAGGTTTCTACTGTTAATGTAGGGTCAATGGTATGGAAAACCCTTTCTGCAAGTGCTACCCCAGCCAGGATTCCCTTGTCTTTAATTAAGCACCTTCCAGATGAGGTAGCCGCTGCAGGGATAGTAGATAAGGTGGTATAATCCCCAGGGCCTATATCTTCCTGTATAGCAGCATGAATAATTCTATCTGTCTCAGGGTGATCAAGAAAATTTCTCATGTAATGGAACTAAATAGGCAGGAAGTTAAATCAGGAAGTAGTGCCTGTCAATAAAAAGATGTGGCGCAATACGGAAACCGTATCACACCACACATTTTTTTCAACAACAGTAAGGTAAAGGTGTAATTATCGTCCAATTCTAATATTACTGACTCGATATCCCGAGCCTTCGGACTTGATAAAGATATTGACTTCAAAACTACCTCTGGAACTAATAAAACTTCCCAACGCGTAGGTGGTAGATCCGGTGTTCCCGGTATGTTTAATATTGAAGGAGCTTGGGGGGTAAGACCCAAAAAATTCCCGCATAACAAATTTAGCCTGCTGAAGAGAGTAAACATTTCGTGTGTTCACAATCGTAATTTCTACTCTGCTACTAAAATAACTGGCTAATAAATTTGAATTGCCCGTCTTTATCGCCTCTACCACTGCGCTTAGGGTCTGGTTCCTAGACTGGGCTTTCGCCTCGCCTGTCCCCAGGGAAATTAAGAGCATAAACGCAAATATGGTACAAAAAATTCTCATGCCGTTAAGTAGTCATTATCACGTCATATCACTTGATCTTTCACAGAAATCGTGCCAGAATGTTTCTAAAAACATTTCAAAGATTTATCTAGATTTACGTCATGGACAATAGAAAAGTAGCTCTTATCATCATGGATGGATGGGGAATAACTGAAAACCCCAAACTGAGTGCCATTCATACAGCGAAAACTCCCTTTTACGATCATGCCATCCAGTCCTTCCCAAACACTAAATTAGTAGCCTCAGGGCTGCCTGTAGGCCTTCCTGAGGGCCAAATGGGGAATTCTGAAGTAGGTCACATGAATATTGGAGCGGGGAGAATAGTGTACCAAGATCTAGTCAGGATAAATCGGGAAATCGAAACAAAACAGTTCCAGAATAATCCAGGCGTAAAAGATCTAGTAGCTTATTGTTCAGATAATGATAAACCCTTACATCTATTCGGCTTACTATCTGATGGGGGCGTACATAGTCACATACAGCATCTGTTTGGGATGCTCGAATCTTTCCGCGACTTAAATCTTACGAAGATCTACCTGCATTGTTTCATGGATGGAAGGGATACATCCCCTGATGGAGGGCAGGCATACCTCAAGTCATTAGAAGAGAAAATACAGGAAACGGGAGTAGGAGAAATAGCTACTTTGATAGGGAGATATTATGCCATGGACAGAGACAAGCGCTGGCCTAGGGTGAAATTAGCTTATGACGCCATAGTTCATGGAATAGGGAAACCCTTTTCCTCCGCAGCGGAGGCTATCCAGGATTCTTATACAGAGGGTATTACAGATGAATTTGTTTCCCCCAGCGTGATCATGAAGGAGGGGGCGCCAGTAGCTAGACTACAGGAAGGTGATGCTGTTCTATTTTATAATTTCCGTACAGATAGAGGGAGACAGCTTACCCATGTGCTTACACAGGAAGATATGCCAGAGGAAGACATGCAAAAGCTTCCCCTATACTATGCTACCATGACCCGCTATGATGACTTATTTCAGGGG
>JBCCLI010000530.1:0-3985 GCA_039026975.1 Bacteroidota bacterium
TAGAAATGCGCTAAGGTGGCAGAACATCTAGATATAACCAGAAACTGGTAAAATATTACCCATAGAAATTTAGGTATTCTTATTCTCCTGAATGGTAACCAATGCAAGAATGAGAAATACCAAAGAAAGGGACTCGATACAAATCCTTCACCAATGCAAATAGCCCCAGGTGATGAGCTCAGTTGCCAACGCATCTTCACTTAAGGTAGCTTGAAAAAATAGTTCATTGGCACCCTTAAAATAGATGTAAAAAGAAGCGACAAAGAGTAATGCGAAAAGTGAGGATACAAGGGCGAACACTAAGGCCTTTGAGTTGCGAATCTTCCTACAATAAACGGATATGATTAGCGGGGTTAAGGCTGCTGTGATCGTTAGGACGGTATAAAATCTTCCGATGGAAGTCCCAAATTTACTATAGTAGGAATAAAAGTCAGCAGCACTCAGGGACTGCCAATAGGGAAGCAACAGTACACCCTCGGTGATTTGGCTACCTATAAAAATGGAAAAAATGGCTACCGACAAAAACCATAAAAAACGCTTCATGACTGAATAGATATACGCACTAACAATGAAATAATCTTTTTGAGATGCTGAAAGAGCTATTAGTGGATTGAGCAGCTATGTGAGTAAAGATAGTAGCCTATTATAAAACACCTTCCATAGACTTCCCAATAGGAAGGAAGACTTTTCCTATTTGTACATCTTCAGCATTGTAGGACTGTATATGTTCCTTATTCACTATATAGGATTTATGTATCCTGAGAAAGTGAGAAGGAAGTTCACCCAAAGCCTGCTTAAGACTGGCATATCGGGTGAGTTTTTGTCCATCAGTAGTATGGTAGACCACATAATTACCCATGCCTTCTATGAATAGAATCTGGTCAGGCTGAAGTCTGAAAATTCGCTTATCGGCTTTGATCTCTATCAATGGACTGGCAGTCAGGAGCATATTCTTCTCTTTCTCCTCAAGGTATAAATTCAAGATCTTAAAGGCAGAGACGAAGAGGACAGTTGAGTTGATGAGAACAATGGATCTTATCACAGGCCAGATACTTAATAGCTCGCTGAAAGTACCCACCATATTCCCCTCATAAAAATAATGACTGATGGTTCTTTGCAGAAGCCCTAAAACCAGCATGAGGATGCCATACTGAACCAAAAACCTAAGGTATTTTTTCTTCAGCAAACTTTGGGGAAGCAACACATAAATGGTCAGGTAAACAGCTGTGATACGAATAGGTAGCAGAACAAATTCCAGTAGGAAGGAGTCGTAATAGTTCCCATTCTTGCTCCAAACAAGCCCAAAGCAGATAAAGTAAGCCAGCCAGAATAAGATATGAGTAAGGATACGTGAGCCTAAGAGATAGTACCCTTTTGAATCCATATTTCTCATGTCATGAATATAGGGAGGAACACATAAATTTTTAGGCTGTTGGTATAAAAAGCGCCAAGGAAGATCGATAACTGCTTATGATTACCTAAAAATAATCATGAAGAAAGTTTTCACCTGTTTACTGTTTACCTGGATTCTTACGCTTACTTCTCTCGGTCAGGAACTGGAAAGAAGAGCTAGCTGGCAAGCCAAAATTAGCTATCCTGATGGGACGTATCCTGGCGCTAGTATTCAAAGTGTTGAGCCTAATTCACCTCTGGAACAGGCAGGACTCCAGGAAGGAGATCGAATCATTCAGGTAAATGGTAAGCTGGCCAAAGATGGAGAGACTTGGTCAGAAATAACCTATTCCCTTAGGGCAGAAGGAAAAATAAACATTCTTTTCAAGAGAGGAGAAATAGAAAACACCCTAGATGTACAACTACAAGCCTATCCAAAGGAAGAACATGCAAACCTGGAAACATACTATGAATCCATCCTGAATGATTACGGGATCCGCCAACGACTTATCATCACTAAACCTAAACGTGAAGGGAAAATACCCGCCATATTCTTCATAGGAGGATTAAGTTGCTCTTCTCTGGAAGTGCTTCCCTCGACCACACATAATTGGGGAAAGGTGATAACTGACATAGTGGAAAAAACAGATATGGTAGTCATGCGAGTGGAGAAGGTGGGCGTGGGGGACAGTGAAGGAAATTGTGCGCAAACTGATTTCCTGACAGACATGGCTGGCTATAGGGCAGCCTTGCGTTCCCTCAAACAGAAACCCTATTTGGATACCTCCCGAATCATCATCTTCGGGTCTAGTATGGGGAGCGCCATTGCCCCAACCTTAGCAAATGAATTCAACCTGAAAGCGGTCATATCTGATGGGACTTTCTTCAAAAGTTGGTATGAGCATATGTTGGAGATAGAAAGACGAATCAGACAAATGGAAGGAGATTCTGAGGCAGAGATAGCTCGTAAAATGAACCAATTTTACATTCCCCTTTACCATGGTATGCTCATAGAAAAGAAATCTTATGAAGAAGTCATCAATGAGTACCCTGCTCTGGCAGACTACAACTACCATGCTGACGCACATATGTATGGGCGTCCCATGGCATATTACCATCAGCTTCAGGACTATAACCTGGCAGGCGGATGGGAAAACCTTACTGTCCCGGTACGAATTCTTAGAGGCACACATGACTGGATCATGTCAGCATTTGATAATGACCTAATCATACAGGTTCTGGAGAAGAATGGTCATGAAGATCACCTGCTTTACGAGTTCCCAAAGCTAGACCATTGGCACACCATTCATGAGTCGGTAGAAGACTCCTACTTTGGTCGTCCTGGACAGTGGGATGGCAGAATAAGTGGCATCCTGGTAGATTGGGCAAAAGAGCTAGCTGACCTCTAGCATAAACTGACGCTGGTGGGAATCATTTATGGGGATATCTATCGAGGTATTAGATATCCCTAGCTATGCAAGGAGAAAATAGCTCACCCTAAGCTCGAGAGAATGCTCCTTACATTTTTCTACCAGGAAGAAAGGCCAATGATTTCCCCGTTAGGTCCTGTAAAAAAGGTGTATTTATCACGAACGTAATGCTCATTTTCCAGCTCATACCCTTCTGCCTTCAGCTTATTTCCAATGGGGCCAATATCATTAACCTTAAGCATGAAATGATTATGGTTTGTATTCCCGATAGGGCCTAATGTGTGCATATGCTGAGGGGCGGTGACAGAAAGAGCTATTTCGAAGTCATTTGCTCTCAGCTTTAATACCAACATACCTTCAACCCCTGGGCCCTTGAGGACCTCTGCATCAGACATTTTCAGACCAAGAATCTCTTGATACAGCTTCAGACTTTTCTCCAGTTCAAGCACATGTACACAAACATACCTAAGGCCGGTAACCCTTGCCTGTGGATGACTTTCCTCCTTTTCCTTTAAAGAATCTATTTGCTGGGCAGTAGTATACCCTGCACTTAAAAGGAGGAATACAGCTAGAAAGCAGTAGTTATAAGTAAGACCAAGTATTGCCCCCTCCCTGTTTACACTATTACAAATAGTAGTTTTCATAGTAGACCTCCTGAAGGATTTTGATTAGCTGGAACCACCATAAGTTATGATAACTCATGAAAATTTGAAGAGGAAGGAGAGTAGTTCCGCCTATTTTCTTCTAGACAAATACTTGACATAGAAGATGATAAGGGACTGATTCACCTTAAGTTAGCTGTTATCTCGAAGATTCTCTCGGACTTTTTTCTGTTAAGGTTGGAAGGCATACTCCTCATCAAAAGATTCCTCATTCCCACAACAAGGGGATTTTTCAAGTGGGCCATTTTCCCTATTCGCCAGCTACTCCTGACGATCATGTGAGCTTTCGTTTGTCTCAGCCTTTGAAAGGTAGAAAAGGCTTCATTTGTATTAGGATGGTCATGTATACATTGGGCCAATACATAGGCGTCCTCTATGGCCTGACAGGCACCCTGCCCTAAATTGGGCGTAGTAGCATGGGCAGCATCACCTAACAGACATGTATTTGCTTTCCATCAGGGAGAAAAAGGCCTAAGATCATCCAGGGCCGCCGTATGTATA
>JBCCLI010000531.1:0-3973 GCA_039026975.1 Bacteroidota bacterium
ACTCTTAGCCCCTACATCATAATACTGCCTCACGCCATTTTGAACACGATAGAAAGAAGTATGACCCGCATCCAGCATTTCCTGAATCCAGGCAGCAGCTTTCACATTCTCCCCTTCAAAGAAAGATAAACCATAGTCAATGCCCACCATCTCCCATGTCTCAAAGATTCCTTTGTCCCATCCAAATCCTGCCTTGATGGCATCATCTATCTGGTAGAGGTGATCTGCAATTTCAGGAATACGATTTGAAGCATATGCAAACAGGGCTACACTCAGCTTCTTAATAAAATGGCCCCCTTTATCCTCCGCTTCAAAGAATGTCTTTAGCCTCTTGCCAAGATCAGAAATATTTTTGGTGGCTTTGAGGCTAGGTAAGTCTACCTTTTGCTTTTCTCTATACTCCAGGGTATTCAGATCCAAAGAAAGGATTACTCTCTTTCCTTCTGCTGTCTTAGTCTTTTTGTAGAATCCCCCTCTGGTCTTATCTCCCAGCATTTTCTTTTCCACCATCATCTTCACATATTCCGGTGCATCAAAGAAGGCATGTTCTTCATCATGCTCACAATGCTCTTTCAGCCCATTCATTACGTGATAGGTAGTGTCAAGCCCTACTAAATCACTAAGACGAAAAGTCCCTGTTTTAGGCTTTCCGGAAGCTGGACCAGATAGTTTATCTATTTCTTCTATGTTAAGATCCAGCTCTTTAGCTAGTGGGAATACCTTAGCCATAGCATATACCCCTACTCTATTAGCTATGAAAGCAGGAGTGTCTTTACACAGAACTGTCTTCTTACCCAGACTCTTGTCTCCATATTCCATGAGGAAGTCGAGCACGTCCTGATCAGTATCTGGTCCAGGGATAATTTCCAGTAGCCTCAGGTAACGTGGAGGGTTAAAGAAGTGAGTCCCACAGAAGTTCTTTCTAAAGTCTTCTGATCTTCCTTCCTGAATCAGATTAATAGGAATACCTGAGGTATTAGAGGTTATCAGGCTTCCTTCTTTTCTGAATGTATCTACTTTTTCAAAAATGATCTTTTTGATATCCAGACGCTCTACTACAGCTTCCAGTATCCAATCACATTCACTGATTTTTTCAAAGTCGTCATCGAAGTTACCAGTGGTAATCTTCTTGGCGGCATTTTTTACATAAACTGGAGAAGGTTTAGTTTTCAGGGCGGTCTTCAGCGCTGTATTGACAATACGATTTCTGACAGCCGGGTGCTCCAGCGTAAGTCCTTTGGCACTTTCCTTAGCGTCTAGTTCTCTAGGAACAATATCAAGTAACAGTACATCCAGGCCTATGTTGGCGAAGTGGCAGGCAATTCTAGAGCCCATCACTCCTGATCCTAACACAGCTACTTTGCTGATGTTGCGAGTTTTTTTGTTGGTAGCCTGTTCGGCTAGCGTTTCAGCTAACGGCATGTTGCTTATTGTTGATAAATTCGTGAATGGTGTCTAACACCTTGAAGAAGGACACCAGGTCTTCCTCTGAAATGTTATTATATAGGAGTTTATTAAAATGAATTACGACCTCTTTTGAGTACGCTTTTTTCTTTAGACCTTCCTCTGTGAGAAATATTCTCACCATCCTACCATCATTAGCATCCTTCTTTCGATAGATGAGCCCCATCTCTTCCAGCCTTGCCAGCATGCGCGTAAGGCTTCTCGTTTCCATACCCATAAGGGGGGCTATTTTAGTAGCAGGGGTTCCTTCATCATCTATGTGGAGTAGCACAAATCCTATATTAGTAGTGATATCTTCTTTTATAGCTTCAACATTATACATTCTAGCTATGGAAAGCCAAGCTACTTTTATGTCGAAGCAGACAGCACGTCTTTTTTCTTGTTGCCCTACATCCACGGTGTATTGTTATTGATTCTGATGAGGGGTACTGAGGTACCCAAATTTTCAATGCATGCATTTATTATGCATGCATACAATTTTAGGAAAAAGGCCCAGCAAAAGCAAATGAAAAAGAATGGGGATAATTTGACGGGAATTAATCTGAGATTATCGTAGGACCTGGTGGCAATGAAGCCCTTAGGGTAGATAGAGGTTTAGGAATGATAGGCAGTAAATCTGGATAAGTAATGAACTTAGTATTTAAAAGGATTACAGGAATAGGATAAGTTGAAAAGTTTTGTTGATGTTGGAGGTTCTTGTCTCCAGTAATTAGGGCCTCGAAATTATTCTGGATCATCAGAGAGAGAAGTTCTCCATTTTTCTTCCCTGCCCAGTTCATTTCGGATACTGTATATACTTTGTGTTCAGGTAGTAAAGATTTGAGTTTTCTGGGAAGATTTTCATCAAGCAGCAGCTTCATAAAGCTTTTTAAGATTTTTTGAGGTAAGCATTTTACCTGCGACTTCAAGTATACCTACTGCTTGATCTTTTGAAACACTTGGGAAATCATCCAGAAACTCTGTTAAAGATATTCCTCTTTCTAAATGATCAAATAATGTTTGTATAGGTACCCTTGTTCCAGCAAAGACTTGAATACCGGATAATATTTCTGGATCGGAGTTGATTAGTCTATTTGGATCCATTTTTTTCTTTTAAGGTACGTATCCTTTCTAAAAATGGCTAATGATAGTTCTCGTTTGGTTTTGCTCCTATGGAGCAACGTCATTCGCACATGCAGTTGGGTAATAAGGTTAAGCTCCCATGGAGCTGTATTCCACCCCCAATCATATCAGCTTAATGAAGCCTAATTCCCATGGGGCATCATGCTTCATGAAGACTGATTGGGGGGTAGGCATTGCTAATGCTAGCTGGCTCCACAGATATAAAAGAAAATGGCCTACTATCAATAAGGGATGATTCTCCTGATTGGTCGTAAAAATGGCTCAAGAGTATGTGCTGGAGTCCCATCCGGTCTCCTGTCTTGGGATGTGTTTTCTTAAGGCGGTGAAGTAATATTTAATTGAGAATAATCCACACAATTGTAGTATATTGAATTATTCCCCTAAACCATTCCCTCCTTTAACCCCAGCTTGGAAAACTTTCCAAGCGCCTTGCTCCATCGGAGCAAAAACTCATTAGAAAAAAATTGAATGTTCCACCTGGCTCCGTAGGAGCCAAACCAATCCGTTCCCCAATGGCAAATACCTATTCCCAAGTATTGATCCATATCGTTTTTGCAGTGAAGTACAGGAGAGCATTGATACAAGAAGCCTGGAGAGAGAAACTAGAGAAGTATATGACGGGAATTGTGCAGAACAGCGGACAGAAGCTGTTAGCCATCTATTGCATGCCTGACCATTGCCATATTCTGGTAGGCATGAAGCCTAACATAGCCATCTCAGATCTGGTGAAAGAAATTAAGGAACATTCCACCAAGTGGATCAATGTCCAGAAATTCTGTCCTCATAAGTTCTATTGGCAAAATGGATTTGGCGTTTTTAGCTACAGCCAAAGCCAATTACCAGCCATAGGACATTATATAGAAAACCAACCCTATCACCACCAGAAGAAGAGGTTTCAAAAAGAATATGCGGAGATGCTAGCTAAATTTGAGGTAGATTATCAAGATCAGTTCGTTTTCTCAGATCCTGAATAATGCTGGCCTTAGGTTTTGCTCCTACGGAGCAATCCTATATTGCGCCCTTCGGGATAGTGAGATTTGGCTCCGATGGAGCCGGGAAAATTCATGGATGAATTTTTTTGCCCTGTAGGGGCAAAACCAAATCAGCTAATATGATAATTTATGCCATCTGGCTCCATAGGAGCCAAAACCTCATTAATTTTTATCTACGCAAATAGCTTGCATAATAAGGGTTCACATTTGTGTATAACAAATTGAAAGACGAGATATGAACCTATCAGGAAAAGATTTGATTGCGTTGGGGTATAAGCCTGGACCATGGTTTAAGGAAGCACTTGCTCATGCTGCCAAGCATAAGTTATCAGGGAATGCATTAACAGCCTACCTGGATACGGTAGCTGTGGTAACCATAGATCCATACGAAGAAG
>JBCCLI010000532.1:0-3911 GCA_039026975.1 Bacteroidota bacterium
CTTGAACCTCTACTTGGCTTTCTTCGCGTTGAAGGTAGGTGTTTTTATTAGGGGTGATATTAAGGGTAAGCCTACTCTTAGGACGCTCATTAAAGAAAAGCCGCTCTGCTAGTGGATGGTGAGCTATATCTGTCATAGTGAAAGCTATTATCCCTTCCGGCAGGGACTTTGAAGGTAAATTAAAGGTGAGTTGTTCTCCTTTCAGTTGTCCCTTTACCTCGAAATAATCTTCACCTCTACAGGATACTTTAATGATTAGGCTATCCTGCTGCAAGTAATTGGAGGAGGCTTTGACCCGGATTTGTTGATCCACTTTTCCTACTGAAAGCACATTCCCTCTATGAACAACAGCTGGCAAGGGAATTATTTTTTCTACCGGTGAACTAAGTTTGGCTATATAGGTCTGAGCGCTATCAACCAGAGGTAGCATTAAATACCCCATCCCTAACTCATTGCTGGTAAATGGCATAATTAGTTCCCCTTGCTGGGTAAGGATCTCTCCTGCTATGTACATCCCTTTTCCATTTGCATCCAATGCCTTGAGGCCTACTTTACTGGATAAGCCATGTACCAGATATCCGCTTTCAGGGAAAAATTGCACATCCAGATAGGTGTCATCTAATACAAATGTTTTTGAATAAGTAGCAAGATTTTCTGTCTCCAGAGAAAGCGTAACGAAATTCCCTTTCGCAGGAAGTTGGTAGGTCAATTCATAAGCACCTTCACGATTGGGCTTGATCAGGAGGCTGTCTTTTTTGTCCTCAAGCGAAACACAAACAGACAGCTTTTGTTTGTGGTCCCTATCAATAACCAATGGATCAAATTGTACCTGAAGTACAGGGTTTTCTCCTTCCCGTTTTAGGAACTTAACCGTAGAAATGGGGGTAGGTGGAGCCTCGGTTGAGGTAGATAATAATTGGACATAGTCTTGGAAAAAGTAATCCGGACCAAAATTCTGATTCCATCGCGTGTATGCCCTAATCAAATACGCTCCTTCTACGTACTGCTGGCGCAAATCAAAGTGGCCAGATCCTATTCCATCCTTCAATTTGAGAATCTTGGAATCTATGATCGTTTCTCCAGGTCCTATCAGATCCACATATAGTACGCTACTTAACTGACTGGGCATGTGATACCTGACATCGGTTACTACAGCCTTTATCCAAATTGTCTGGTCCTTGGTGTATACTCTATTGTCCAGCTGTAAGTAGATTTTTTCAGGTACCAGAGGGTTCACTTCCTGGGCTATTACCCAACAGCTGCTAACAATCATCCAGACAGCTATCAAGCCATTCCTGAAACTTGAGAGTTCTCTATGAAAATAGGGTAGGTGTGTCATAGAAATTCATATATAACCTGAGAAAGGGTACAGCTTGTATACGCTGAAAATGGATAATGAGGTTGTTAAGTCAAAATAATCAGGGATAACTCTTTATCAGGTTCTCTCTTGCCTAAGCTAAATATGATATATTTAAGCCAGACCTTTGATTCGATTACAGAATTAGCCCCATTACCAACTAAAGCTAAACTGCCTCTTTGGGAGAAATACTACAGTTTGGCTAATAATTAGATGCATCCTTTTTCGATTTCCTAAACCTATAGATACTAGCAGGAATTTTCATTCTCCAAAAAACCAGGCTTAGTGTTAACTTGAGATTCCTAATAAACTGAATACCCCAAATCAAACCATCCATGGCCACACCAAACAAGATCCCGGTAGTCATTCTTAATGGGTTCCTCGGTTCAGGCAAAACCACCCTTTTTAGAAGCCTACTGGCTCAGGCCAGGAAGAATAACATAGCCGTCTCCACAGTGGTGAATGATATGAGCGAGCTGGATGTAGATGGAGAACTGATTGCCAGAACGGACATAGTGGAGGAGGACAACCACATTTTTCAGTCCATTCACGGATGTGTTCTTAGCAGCAAAAAGGGAATCGAAAAATTGGGAGAAGCTATTGAAAAACTTCTTTCTCACCAGCGACCTGATCTCATTATTATAGAAACCTCTGGGAGTTGCCACCCTTTGCCACTAATAGAATACTTCAAGACTCGTTCTGACCTCAAATTGACGGGAGTGCTAGCCCTGGTAGACAGCCTGATGCTGGCTCAGGACTATGAAAATGGGAGACAGCTTGTTCCTATGATGAGGCATAACGTAAAGCATCAAAAGCGGGACATGATCAACTTACTGGTGGAACAAATCATGTTTTGTAGCCACCTGGTCCTGACCAAGGCAGATAGACTAAAGGATATAAAACTTACCGACATCGCCAAGTTTATCCAGCCGATCAATCCCTACGTTACAGTTCATGGCGTACTGTATGGAAACCTGTCTATTGACCAAGTGCTAGAAATGCCTGCGTATAATTATCATAGGACATCCCTTTTGGCGGAGGAACTGAAGCCTGTATTGGAAGCCGAGGAGGAGGGGGATAGGCCCTATAATATGGCTACCAGAGTCATCAAGGACGAGCGTCCTTTTCATCCACAGCGTTTATGGGAAGCCTGTCATCATTATCTTGATAAAGGCGTGTACCGGAGTAAAGGCTTTTTCTGGCTCGCAAGCCGTGATAAAATATCCCTCCTCTGGAATCAGGCTGCCGGGAGCATCAATCTGGAACTGATCGGATACTGGCGCTCAGGCATTGTTGAGGAAGATGATAGTGGCCTACTTGAAATGGAGATCAAGGAGCTTAGAAAGAGACTAGCTGAAGAATCTGGAAGATTTGGCGATAGACACTGCCATCTGACTGTCATTGGAGACAAGTCTCAGGTAGACAGATTCACTGAGGCCCTAAAAGCCTGCTTCCTTACTGAAAAAGAAATTAAACATTGGGAGAATGGAGTCAAATTCCCTGATCCCTGGCCTACAAACATCGTGAAGGTATCTGATTAGGATTTCGAGATAAAAAACTGTTTAGCCTACCAGCCATTTGGGCCTGAAAAACCACTCTTTGAGGCGTGTTCGTTAGGCGAAGCTCTGCGCCCTGGGGTGATCGTTCAGCATGATGAGGGACTTCCATCGATTCCAAAATTGAAGTGAGATGATGGCTGTTAGTAGCTAATGTATTACCGGAAAGGAAATTCTCAATAGGGGGTCATTTTCTCTTGTCCACCCATAACAAGATTCCCTATCTGCAGTTGTAGCTAACACATAAAATCCTTAGATATGCTTATTATTAAAGGATATTTACTCACTCACCTATAATTAGAACTATGAAGATGATTACTACTCGACTATTACTCACATGTTTTATGTGTGTTACTACTTTTTATGCCTATGCCCAGCCCGTGGAGTGCGATGGAAGCAGGTATATTTTTGGCAGTTTTGAGGTAGATAGTACCATAGCTGTACCCTTTGGACAGTCGGTTACCCTGGGAGGCGATACCCTGGAACTAGCCATGGATGTGTATGAACCTAAGGATGATGATGCCCCTTCCAGGCCATTGGTGGTCCTTGCACATGGTGGCGCATTTGTACAGGGAGACCGAACCCAGCTAAGAGGACTTTCTGTTGCCTATGCAGAGGCAGGATATGTGTGTGCCACCATCTCCTACCGATTGATAGACATTGAATTAACTGACTCTACTACCTTCGGGGAAGGAGTGCTGATGGCCATAGCAGATATGCGGGCTGCCATCAGATACTTCCGCCAAAATGCAGCCGGTGAAAATACCTGGAACATCAATCCTAATACCATTTATGCGGGAGGTGCTTCTGCAGGAGCCGTCATGTCAGCCAACCTGGCCATGCTGGACAGAGATGATGAAATCCCCGAATACATACAGGAGCTAATAGACAGGAACGGTGGATTTGAAGGAAATACTAATGACATTACAGAATACACTTCTGAAGTGCAGGGAGCTATTCTCTATTCAGGTTCTATCCTGAGAACTTCCTGGATGGAC
>JBCCLI010000533.1:0-3908 GCA_039026975.1 Bacteroidota bacterium
ATTCAATTCATGAAGTTATCCTTTGTGTTTAGAAACTGTGATAGCGAAAGGTGTGCTTCTTATTCTCCAGTATCCTTTTTTCTCTAATATGACGATAGTCCCATCTTAGTTGTAAGCGGCTTTTGCAGCACTGGAAGTGGCTTAGGATCCATCTTCTTCTTTCCCGAAAAAGGAATACACTCCTATTCCTCCCAAATAGAGGTAATAGAGCAGCTGCCCCAGTACAAGCAGCACGTTCATCCCACCGTAGGCCTGAATCAGTTGGGAAATACTTCCTTCTTTCCATAAGAGAAAGAGTCCTCCACGGAAAATGAAAAAGAGGAGGCTGATCCACAGCATCACTTTAAGCTTCCTACGTATATCCACCAGCCAGGAAAGGGGGGTAGTGATAAAAATGAGGTAAAACCAAGGCATCAGCCACTGGGCATACTTACCTGCTTCTTCCCATTCTGACCCTAATACCCACACAAAAATGTTGGGTGCAAAAGCTACTATAACTATCAGAAATGGAAACCCCAGCAAGACTACTTGTAGTAAGGTTTGTTTGGTAAGGGAACGTAAGGCGGGTAGCCCTTCCTGAAAGGCTTTGGCTCCTCTTTCAAAAAAAACTGCCCCTACAGACATGCTTACCAGCACTATAGGTAAGCTTAGCACCCTATCCGCTTTCTGCAACCAGCCATTAATAGCTTCAGCAGTTCCTGCTTCCCAAAATAATGCAGGGATAAAAAAGAAGGGGAGGTATCTGGAAGCATTATTCAGCCAGTTCCCTACTAACGCATAGGTAGGAAAGTCTCGGTACTTCCTTGCCAGGCCCCTAAGCGTATGTTCATCTTTAGTAGATGTTTTTGATTTTCTGAGTCGGAAACTCATATAAAGCGGAACCACGCCAGCTACCTGTCCCGCTACGAATCCAATAATCAGGCCCTCAAACAAGGTGCCTGTAAGTCCCAACCCAATAGAAATAGCTGCCTGCACTACGGCACGAATAATTCTACTCTTGGCGATGATCTTATACTGCTGTAGCCTACTGAGATAAATTCTCAAGGGCTGAGTAAGCCCTCCTGCCAGTAAACTGATAGCTAATAAATGATGCCAGGGATTCATCCTTTCTGCCTTGAGAAGCATAAGGACCTGATCAGCGAATGCCCATGAAAGGAGCGCAAAGAGAATACTTGTACCAAGCGCTATTCTTAAACAGAGAGAAAGAATATTTCTAGCTTCTATGTCACTTTCCGGAAGCATGAGCGCCATATCATAGCCTCCATTAATAGCTATGGTCAGCACCGCTATAATAGCCAGAAAAACAGCCAGGATACCAAACTCCTCAGGTGGGTAAAGTCTACTGAGAACTGGTAAACTTATTAGGGTCACCAGTTGTGAGGCGCCAGCACCTGATACAAGGGTAAGTATATGTTTCCAAATGGAGGGGTTTATCCAGTGAGGAACTTTTAGCGGCATAGCATTTAGCTGTGCCGCAATCTACATATTTCCAGCTTGAAGGCTAACTTCTCTAAGTTTTCTGAACATAGCCTTATCTATGGGGAAAGTGAAACTCTCTTCATCAATCTCAGCTAAAGAAACCCACCTAAATACCTGCTGATCATCCTCCTCAGTGGCAAAATCCATAGGCTTTCCGGTGAAAGTACCTTGAGGTTCTCCTAGTAAATTAACATGAAAGTATAGGCTTATTACTTCATCTTTAGGATTGAAAAAAGAAGTTTGTATAAACGGATTTACATAGAAGATTTCTCCTACCTCTATTTCTACGGATAATTCCTCTCTCCATTCTCTTTTAAGCGCTTGCTCCAGCCCTTCCCCAAACTGTAGCCCACCGCCGGGAAGCTTGGTCATCTTCATCCCAAACCTGATTTCATCTGTGAGCAGCAGCTTCCCAGCTACTACACACAACCCATACACACGAAGATTGAATCTGTTCATATATAAAAAATAATATACATAATAACTTCTATTCTTTCATATTGTTAAAGCGGAAAACTGATTTATCTGCGGCAAAAAGAAGTGCAGAGAATTCTTTACTTTAGGATTATGAAAAGCATATTTTCCAGAATGTTATTGGTATTCATGTTGGGTCAGATAATGCCTTTTACATGGGCACAAGAGGAAAGATCTGACAATCTACCTGTAGACAGGCCACGTTTTTTCAACCTCATTTTTAATAGGACTTTTCAGATTTCTCCTACTGGCGAGGAAAGTCCCGAAGCTCCTATTAATAGCTTCACCTCCGGTAACTACTTTTTGGGGGCTAGCTTTAAGACTAATTTTAACCATGGAAGCTTTGGCTTTAGGTTCCAGCCAGGAATAGCCTGGCAACAACTTACTTATGAGCAACTAGACGCTAAAACCTTCCCTACAGCCCCTGTAGACTCCATCAGCCTGGACTTAGAACGGCACAGAATGACCTATCTGGAAATTCCGATTGGGATATTTGTGAACATTACAAAGGATGAGGATGGAGATCCTTTATTTTATGTAGAAGGAGGAGCTTATGCCGGCTATTTGCTAAATAGTGCCTATAAAACCAAGTACCAGAATAAACTCGGACAGGAGGTAAAGAATGTAGTCAGAGAAGTACCAGATCTGGAAGATTTGCGCTATGGCCTATATGGGCGGGTAGGCTATAAGTGGCTCTCCCTTTATTATTCCTACAGACTTTCTGACCTATTTAAGGAGTTTCCTTCCAGGGGTAATACCGCAAACCCCATCCCCGGTATTCCGAGAATGGAGTTCGGGATATCATTTATTTTGTAGGTCCCCGGATGAAAATGCTGTTTTCTTAGCTATGAAAATAGCCATTATGGGGATTGACATCAGATAATCTACATAAATTCGTCTGGCCATTTGAGGGATCAGTTTGTGCTTGCCAAGGCCGTCAGGGTTATTGTACCTGTATAGATGCCTGGTTTGATATTTTGGTCTAACAAACTCCCAATGGCAGTGTGAGAATATATTCCAGGAGTCCCAATACCCACCAATAATTTATGCTGATTTTGATTATAAGATCCAGCATTTCCATTAGGCCCAGAAACTAGAATGGTGGTAGGAGATATTAACGTACTTCCAAGAAAGTTATCCCCCCGTGCGACACCCCCCCCTATATCATTCCCATCCCAGTCTCCTTCTGTCCACTGCCATATATCACCTCTTTCATTGACTTTAGCAGATGCAATAGCAGGTCTAATGACTAAATTTCTTGAATCAATCACATCTCCAGATGCACTGGTTAAGGGTGTGAATTGAAGCTGGATAGAAAAGTTAACAGATGAAGAAACTTCATAAGAAACCTGTGAACCTAATGGCTGGAAGCCATTTTTATAGTGTTCTATGGAGGTAAAAATCCATGAAATATTAGCTCCATTTGTAACTCTAAGATCAATTGATTCAGAAAATGAGGCCGAGAGCAATATCTGGTCTGATTGACCTAATAAAATAGCTGGGAAAAGGTAAAGCAATATTGAACCTGCGCTTTTAAACATTATTCTTTTTCCCCAAGAAAAGGCTAAATATTTGAATAGGTATCTCCAAAATAAGGGGAACCTAACAGGAAGAGAGCACATGTTATATTGAGCGGCAAATTACTATTCCTTACCTACAAGAATCATGAGCTCAGGTAAAAGGAAATAGCTTCTGGACATAATCCCACTACATAGCTCTATCTCCCACTGGAAACTTCCTCTACTTTTTCCTCCTCTAACTTAATCAGCAGTTCTTCTAATTGCTCAACAGAAATTTGCTTGGCTACTATGTTTTTCTCTTCATCCAGGAGAAAAATTCTTGGGGTACTTCGGATATCATACATCTGATCAAATCCCGACCTTCTATAATGATCCTGCGTAGCTATACCCACTACTTTATACTCCTCTAATTTCTCCTTCCAAATATCTATTGAG
>JBCCLI010000534.1:0-3885 GCA_039026975.1 Bacteroidota bacterium
CATGAGCCTATAGTCCCGCTCATTTTCAGATTCAGGAGAATGGGGCAGGATATTCTCCTACGTGTAAAGCCCGGAACAGAGGAGCAGACCCTGGCCATGGTGGAAGAAGCTTACAAGGTTCTATATCCCAAGGAGACATTTGAGTATTCATTCATGGATGCCTCTTATCAGAACCTATATGTAAGCGAACAACGAGTGGCTGCCCTAGCTAAGTATGCCAGCATACTCACCATACTGATATCCTGCCTGGGCTTACTGGGACTGGTAACTTTTACTGCTCAGAAAAGGGCCAAGGAAATCGGAATCAGAAAAGTCATGGGTGCTAGTGAGTGGAAGATCATTTCCTTGCTATCTACCGACTTTACCAGAATGGTCTTACTGGCCATGCTCATAGGATTACCCATCGGCTACCTGGCACTGAACCAATGGCTAAGCTCATTCGCCTATAAAATAGAACTAGACTGGACCTACTTTGGGTTGACAGCTATCATAGCTTTACTCATGGCCTGGACAGCTGTAAGCTTCCAAACCATCAAAGCTGCCAGATTAAACCCGGTAGAATTTTTAAGAGATGAGTAACATGATCCACCCTCCCAAGCATGCCCTGGCATTCCTGAGATGGTTTTGTAGGGAAGACTACCTGGAAGAGGTAGAAGGAAATCTGGTGGAACTATATGAACTAGAAAGAGCAAGACATCCCGGACGCGCCCGAAGACAATTTTGCTGGCAAGTCCTCTTGCATTTTAGACCTGACTTTATCAAACAGCTTACTCATGCACACCTTCCAATTCATTTAGAAATGTTTTTAAACAACCTAAAATCTGCCTGGCGCCACCTCTGGAAGCGTAAAGAATTTTCTCTTCTGAACCTATTGGGATTATCCATAGGGATGGCTGCCTGTTTACTCATTCTTCAATATGTCCGTTTTGAATCCAGCTACGACTCCTTTCATAAGGATATAGATTCTCTGTACCGACTTAATCTGGGAATGACTAACCCTGGAGAATCCGTTTTCAACCTCAGGGCTACCAATCATCCCGCAGCCGGTCCATCAGCTAAAAAAGATTTTCCTCAGGTAGAAGCCTATGCTCGCCTGGTAGACCTGGAAGTATTCGCAGGTTCATCTGTGATGAGCTACAAGCCTGAAGGGCAAGGGATCAAGACATTTTATCAGGAGAATATGTATGTAGCAGATTCTTCTGTACTCAGCATGTTTAACTACCCACTGGTGGCAGGAGATCCACAAACTGCTTTGCGGGAACCCATGAATGTGGTCATCTGCGAAAGTATGGCCCGTCAGTACTTTGGGTTTGATGATCCCATAGGGAAAGTTCTCTACCTAAATGGGAATGGGGAAGCTAAGGTAACGGGCGTATTGAAAGATCTACCTCCTAATACGCATCTGAATATCAGGGCCTTATTCTCCGCTTCGGGATTCTCTGAAGGGCTGAACAATGCCTGGATCTGGCCGGAGTTCTATACCTATCTAAAATTGGCTCCAGGAGCCAAAGCAGAAGATATTGACCTACAATTAGATGATTTTACCCAGAAGTATTTAGGGGGAATCATGGAAGAATACGGACTGGAAGAAAAACTCATGCTCCAACCTGTAAGAGATATTCATTTGTCTGGCAACCTAAATAGGGAGGCAAGTGAAAACGGAAGTAACAAAACGGTTTCCTTCCTAGTCCTCATAGCCCTGATGATATTGGTGATAGCCTGGTTAAACTTTATCAATCTTTCCACTTCTCGGTCCCTGGAAAGAGCTAATGAGGTGGGAATCCGGAAAGTGATAGGCGCGAAAAAAGGACATCTCATTTCACAGTTTTTGACAGAATCTGCCCTCATCAACTTTTTCGCTATCTCTTTTGCCATTATTCTGGTACTGGTTCTTACCAAGCCCTTCAACCAGTTGGTAGGCAAGCCTGTTATTGGAGATCAATGGCTGACACACTTGTGGGCAGACCCTTATTCCTGGATGGTACTTGGGGCCATGTTCATTGGAGGATCTATTCTGGCTGGCTTATATCCCGCTTTTGTCCTCTCCTCTTTTAAGCCTATCAAGACGCTTAAGGGGAAACTATTCACAAGCGGAAAGAAATTTCAACTAAGACATGTACTAGTAATCTTTCAGTTTAGCATTAGCATCATCATGATTGTAGGGACCCTAATTGTATTTAATCAGCTTTCCTATATGCGGAATCAGGATATGGGCTTTAATATGGACCAGTTATTAATCCTCAAAACGCCTTCTGTGATTGATTCTACCTTCATGGATAGGTCGGCACTCTTTAGGGATCAGATCTTGCAATCTCCACACATACATCATGCGACTGCCTCATCTGATATACCTGGGCATTTTATTAAGAATCTGAATTCCATCAAACTTCAGGGACGCCCTACAGAAGAGGCTGTCTTTGCTACCTATCTATTCACAGATCAAGATTATTTGGATACCTATGAAATGGAGATTCTGGCAGGAAGAAACTTCTCTAAGGAATTACAAACTGATCACGAGGCCGTCATTCTCAATGCCAAGGCAGTAGAACAGCTAGGCTTCCAAAACAAGGAAGAGATCATTGGCCAAATGATCAGCATTAAGCTGAATAACTGGCGGCATATGAGAGTAGTAGGCGTGGTGAATAATGTCAATCATAGATCCCTTACCTACGAACAAGAAGCCTTTGCCTACTTTAATCCTGATTTTCCGGCCATTAACTACTATAGCATACGACTCAGTACTACTGATTTAGCAGAGACCCTGGATGAGATAGAAGAGCAGTACTCAGCTATGTTTCCGGAGAATCCATTTGAGTACTTTTTCCTGGATAGTTTTTTTGCCCAGCAGTATAAGGCAGATCAGCAGTTTGGGAAAGTCTTTAGTCTGTTCGCAGGTCTGGCCATTTTGGTAGCCTGCCTAGGATTATTAGGACTGGCGTCTCATATCACTTCCAGAAGAATCAAGGAAACGGGAATTAGAAAAATCCTGGGAGCTACGCCCACAGAAATACTGGTGCTGCTAGGGAAGCAGTTTGTCTGGCTGGTAGGAATAGCCGCTGTCCTGGCCATCCCTGTGGCATGGTGGGGCGGACAGCAGTGGCTCAGCAATTTTGCCTACAAGACGCATATTTCTCCCTGGGTATTTGTGTTGCCTGTGCTAGCAGTTTTGCTGGCATCTATAGCCACGGTTTCCTGGCAGGCGAGAAAAGCAGCTATGACCAATCCTGCTGATGCGCTTAGGTATGAATGATTAAGGAGAAATGAAGACTGAAGTTAGATAAGGATGAAACATCACCCTCCCAAAAACGCACTGAGTTTCCTGCGATGGTTTTGCAGGAAAGACTACCTGGAAGAAGTAGAGGGGAATTTGGTGGAGATGTTTGAAGAGGAATATCCTAAGCATCCCGGACGCGCGAACAGACAATTTTGCTGGCAAGTTCTATTGCACTTCCGGCCAGAATATATCCGCCCTATGGAGGGCACGTACCGATTAAACTATTACGGCATGTTCAAAAATTTTGTAAAAGTGGGCATCAGAAATATTGCCCGAGACAAGGCATACACAGCCATCAATATCCTAGGATTAGCCCTGGGAATCCTTTGCTGTTTCTTCATTCTCCTATGGGTACATGACGAGAGAAGCATGGACAACTTCCATGAAAATGGAGATGAGCTATATCATGTCTATCATACATGTACCGTAGAGGGAGAAACATCAGGAGACTACAATACCCAGTTAAAGCGAGTAGATAATAGATGGATAGCTCCCATTAAAGGAATAGCTCAAGCCATACCTGAAGTAAAGTATGTAGGCTTGTATGCTACAGGATACGAACTCCCATGGGGACATCCAGAAACTTTCCAGATTGGAGATAAGATTTTCAA
>JBCCLI010000535.1:0-3856 GCA_039026975.1 Bacteroidota bacterium
AATGTCATCAGAAATGGGTGGAGTTGTCAGGATAATATTCTGAATGGTGATGAGAGTGGAGTAGACGTATGTGAATCAGCTAACTGTGAGAATGATAATAGTACCAGCTACACTAATATAGGCTGCTGTGCTTCTCCAGATATCCCTTCTCTATATGAAGAAGAGATTAGGGAAGGAAAACGCTTCATCAAAACCAATAACTTCCCTAACCACGACTACTGCTTTAATTCTAATAATCCCGATCAGATCCCTCAACCCATTAACTATGAATTTGAGGTACCTGCCTCTCCTGTTGTAGCGGCTAATCCTACCTCTGTTCTCAATAATAACAACCGCCCTAACCAGTATTACGGCGTAGCCTTAAGTGGGGTCCTTATGGCGCCCGCTCCTGCCCAGCCATTTATTTTTGAGAATCCTAATACGGGAGAATTTAACTGGGATTGGGTATTTGAACCTACCAACAACCAAGGAGATGGCCGAAATAAAGTAGGCCTAGACTGTGCATCTGCCCATACAGGCGGCCAGGGCTATCACTACCATGGAAATATGTTTGAATATGTAGAAACCCTATTCCCCGGCATATCTACTACTGCCACCCCTCCCCTGGCCCCTCTTCAGGTAGGATGGGCTTCAGATGGGTTCCCGGTTCTTTACAGATTTGGGCCAGATGAGAATGGGAATATGAAACTCCTCCAACCCAGCTATCAGCTAAAAGGAGGAGAAAGGCCAGGAGATGGCATTACAGCACCTTGTGGCCCCTACAACGGCAAATACACAAATGATTATGAGTATATCCCAAATCTTGGCGATTTAGATCAATGTAATGGGGTATCAAGGAATATATCGCTGAACACCGCCAATGGGCTAGAGCAGTTTGACTACTTTTATATAGTTACGGATTCCTTCCCACAAATAGGCAGATGCTTAGCAGGCACGCCAGATTTTTCCTTTGATAATAGTAACAGAGGTAGCCCAGTCAGTATATCCCCTACTCAGGCTGCTAACCTTACCCTGTTTCTCACTCCCAATCCAGTACAGGATATGTTAGTAGTCTCCTTTACCCCTCCTACAGCAGATACCTATGAACTAAGGCTGATAGATATGCAAGGAAAGATACTACAGCTAGTCCCTATACTTATTTCACAGCCAAATCGTATTCAAGAGGTGGAGCTTTCATTGCAGCCTTATCCTGCAGGAACCTATCTCCTTAGTATTTCTTCTGACAGACTCACTGAAACCCGAACCCTCATTAAACAATGACAACTATTCTCCTACACATTTTCCATCTCCTACTCTTCCCGAACCATAATATGCCTGTGGCTATATATTCTCTCAAGATCCAGGAAGATCGTATTCACATGGAGGTTAAGTTTGATAAGGAGAATATACGAGCTGCTATCCAAAACCAATACTCAGCAGCGGTAAGCCCTAAATTAATAGTGGACTACTTCATTACGCATAGTAAATGGGTAGTGAATGAACATGAGCTTTTAATCCAAGGTACAAGCGTACAGTCAGATCATGAATATTACCATCTCAGCCTTACCCTTCCCTTTGAAAATAAAGAACTCCTAAAATTAGAACTCCACAATACCTGCCTGATAGCAGAGGTGGAGGACCAGTCAAATATTATCATGATTACGTATGAAGGGAAGGAAAGAGCATTTAGGCTAACAAAATCCCGCCCCACGGCCAAAATAGATTGGTAATTCAGAGAGAATAAAAAAAGTTTCCTCTTTCTTGTCCCCTTTTCATAGGTTCATCTGTCTATATCAGAAAAAACGCAAAACCTATGAATGAATTTATGTTGTTTATCCGTGAAGATGTCAGCCGGGTGGAGACGCTTTCTGAGGAAGCCTTCCAAGCTGAGATAGAAGAGTTCACAGCCTGGGTCGAAGAAATGGCCAAGACAGGTAACTTCGTCTCAGGAGACCCATTAGAAAGTACAGGGAGGTATATTCTCAAAGACACTATTTCATCTGATGGCCCTTTCATAGAATCTAAGGAAGCTATCAGCGGCTATGTCATCATACGTGCCAAGGATATAGAAGAAGCTGTGAGCCTGGCCCAAAAAAGCCCTATTTTCAAGTATAATGGATTAATTGAATTACGACCTATTCACAAAATTTAACAGATCATGCACAAATCACATATTTTACTTCTTTTCAGTCTACTGTTTAGTTCAGAACTATATTCTCAGCAGACATTTCCCTTATCATCTTATGCTTCCTCTACCATAGCTATTCCGGTAGGAAATTTAGAAAAGGCAGGTACTTGGATGCAGAAGGTATTTGGAGAACTCCCTACAGATGAACCCGCTCCAGGTATTATAGAGTTTCAACTGAATGAGCAAACATGGCTTCAGCTATTTGAGGAAAAAGAGGCTAGTAATAGTGCCATTATCCGGGTAGAGGTACCAGATATTAATATGGCCTATCAGCACCTGGTAGACGCTGGTGTTCAGACTGGCCAGGTAGAAAAAGTTCCTGAGGTAGTGTACTACCTGGACTTTCAAGATGACTACGGAAATAAGTTCAGCTTTTATGAACTCCTGCTCCCATGACAGATAGTGAGTTTTCTGAAATCTATCGGACTTATTACGGTACCCTCTTCTCTTCTCTAGTTTCATTCTTTGGGATGAAGCTAGTAGAAGAGGCGGAGGATATAGTACAGGACACCTTCACTTCTGCCTACCAATCCTGGCAGAAAGGCCTCCCTAAAGACCCCAAAGCCTGGCTATTCAAAGTGTGTAAAAATAAAGCTCTCAACCACATCCAAAAGAAATCTACCCAGGATAGAAATCTGAAGTCTATGTATGAACCAGAGTCCTATCAGGAGTATCAGCTGGGCTTAGCATTTTCCCCTAATGAGCTCAAAAATCAAAAGTTGAGGGTTATGTTTACCCTATGCCATCCTGTTCTGTCTGAGAAGATGCAACTCATCCTCATGCTTAAGGTTATTCTTGGATTTTCTCGAGATCAAATCAGTAAAGGGCTAGGCATTACAAAAGAAAGTGTAAAGAAGATTCTCTACAGAGGAAAACAAAAGCTAAAAGAGGCAGGAATTTCTCTCAAAACGCCCTATTTATTTCAACTATCTTCTCGTCTACAATGTGTACAAAAGTCCTTGTACATCCTATTTAATGAAGGCTATCATGCATCTGAAGGGGGAGAAATTATTTCTAAGGATTTTTGTCTGGAAGCGCTTTTTCTCCTAAAGATGCTAATAGAAGAAGGGATTCATAATCCTTCCACCCAAGCCTTACTAGCGCTTATGTATTTCAACTTAGCCAGATTTGAATCCAGAATAGGCCCTGATGGAAGCATTATAGATCTGGAGAACCAAGACCGGCAATTGTGGGATAGAAAAATCATCTCGGTAGGGATGAAGTATCTACGTTCCTCACGAGAAGGAAATATGCTAAGTAGGTATCATTTAGAAGCAGCCATAGCCTCTCTTCATTGTACGGCTCCTACCTTTGAGGCCACTAATTGGCGCTTGATCGTATCTTATTATGAGAAGTTATATAGCATGGCCGCCTCTCCCTTTATCCAGCTAAACAGGTGTATTGCCTTAAGCTATGCTGAAAATCCTGGAAATGCCCTCAAGGAAATGGAGAGGTATGACTTAGCTACTAAGCTAAAAGACTACTTCCTGTTTCACGTAACAGAGGGGAAACTGCTTATTAGACTTGGGAGAAAGGAAGAAGCGCTTAAGAGTTTTCAGCAAGGTCATGCCTTAGCTAACCTAGCTGCGGAGAAGATCTATATCCAACAATGTATAGACTCACTTTCTGATTCTTAGGCTTACCTAACTACCGTTACACTTCCTGACCTGGAAAATATTTGGTCGTATG
>JBCCLI010000536.1:0-3848 GCA_039026975.1 Bacteroidota bacterium
TTCTAGATACTACCCCTTCAAGAATCAGCGAGATTATGAATGGGAAACGTCAACTTACCTTTGAGCTGGCAAAGGCATTACACCTCAAGCTTCAGATAGATGCAGAGTTTCTTCTTAGAAGCTAGCTTTACCTGGTTGCTGCCGCATAAATGGCATCCAGGAGGTTATTTTCTTCTCGACTGTCATTGCTAAGTTGCCAAAACATAATTCCTCCCAACCCATTTACCTGAACGAATTCCGTTTTCATTCTCACCGAAACGGTATCATCATAAGAAATGAAGATACTGTCAGCCGGATTATAGAGATAAGGTGCCTGTGCAATGGAATCCCAGTAACGGGTATACCCATTCTTCTCCTCAAACTCTTCCCTAATTTGGCTATATCCACTCCACCCGATATGTGCTCCACTGTTGGGTTGGTATAGTCCATTTTCCTGTGGAGGCACGCCCTTCCATGCTCTCCCATAAAAGGCAGCCCCTATCACGATCTTCTTAGGATCAATCCCATTCTCCATACAAAAGTTGGTGATATGCTCCGCAGATCCAGGCGACCAGGTAAGTCCTTTTTCTGCCATGGCGGCCTGTCTATCCTTCACGTATTCTATAGCCGGGTATGGCGCTATGTCTTCCGCCCTGATCCATCCTAATGGCGTATGATGCCCGGTGTAAGGCGTATAAATGGTCACCTGATCATAGGTCATCACATTCATGTAATCTATGACGGGCATGACCTTATCCAGCTCAATATTATCATAATACCTCTCCCAGCCTGCCGAGGCAAATGTGAGTGTTTGAGCTCTATCCAACTGATCCAGTCCGGCTCGTAACTCCTGCATCAAAGCTGTGAAGTTTTCCTTGTCTTCCGGTCTGGCTATGGTTCCTGCTCCCGATATGCTGGGGTACTCCCAGTCAATATCCAGTCCATCCAGGCCGTATTTCTTGTTGAAGGCTACCGCACTTTCTACAAAAGCTTTTCGTGTTTCAGGCGTTAGTGCCATATCAGAAAAACCATCCGCTCCCCATCCACCACAAGCAATCATCACCTTCAAGTCAGGATGTAAAGAATCTCTCTGAGCTACCAAGGCACTAAGAATAAGACCCGCTTTTTCTTCATTTCTGAAGGCCATTTCCCCATCAATCACATGGGTAAAGGAGTAAATGATATGAGTGAGTTGCTCAAGAGGCAAATCTTCCGGCATGTAATTATCCTTGGGAACATAGTATGCCATCACAGTTGTAGAACTACTCTCTTCAGGAGCATTTTCTGGAGGATTGCAAGCCAGAAGCAGGGTAGGGATAATCAGGAGAGCAAGGTATTTCATAGCATTTGGTTTGATCTTTATTAAAGAGAAGCTTTCAGGCACCTTTTCTACCAACATTTTCCCTTCATTTTAGGCAGTATTTATCTATTCCTTCTTCCTCTTTTTTTCCATGAGCATGAAGATTGCAGATGTACAGGCGTATTGGTTACGTTGCCCTATTCCCCAGCCCAAACAACACAGATCAGATTATGGTCTTCTCACCAATTTTGACATGACACTAGTGATCATCACTACGGAGGATGGGCAGCAGGGATTTGGGGAAGCCAAAGCAGCAGTAGGGTCATCAGGGGTCTGCGCTTCCATAGTTACTTGTGTGAAGAATGAATTAAAGCCCATCCTCATAGGACAGGATGCCAGAAATATCAATGGGCTCTGGGAAAGGATGTATAACGGAACGAGGGATCATTACGCCATGAAAAGAGGGAGGGTGTTTCCTATCCTGGGTAACAGAGGCTTAACCGTATCTGCCATCAGTGGAGTAGATATGGCCCTGTGGGACCTACTTGGGAAGTCACTGGAAGTACCTGTCGTACAGTTATTGGGCGGCGCCATCAGACCTAAGATGGAAGCCTATGCCAGTGGAGGTTGGGCAGGAGCTGATGAGATAGGTGAACAGCTTTCTTCCTACACTGCTAAGGGTTTTAAGGCGGTAAAGATGCGCGTAGGAGTCATGGATGAAACGGTCGCCTATAGTGTCAAGCGCGTAAAAGCTGCTCGACAAGCCTTAGGGCCCGACATCAAAATCATGACAGATGCCCACGGGACCTTCAGCGTTCCTGAGGCCAAGCAATACTGTAGAGGGGTAGAAGACTGCAACCTTTACTGGTTTGAGGAGCCCATTTCTCCAGATAATAAAAAAGGATCAGCCGAAGTGCGGGCTATGACCAGCATACCCATAGCGGCTGGAGAAAGTGAATTTACTCGATTTGAGATTAGAGATCTGATCGACCATAGGGCGGTAGATGTGGTTCAGCCAGATGCGGCCATCATTGGGGGAATAGGTGAAGCCTGGCGGGTATCGGCTCTGGCGGCTGCCTACCAACTGGAGCTAGCACCTCACTGCTGGGGATCTGCCTTTTCTTTCATGGCAGGCGTAAATCTTGCATTTGCGAGTCCTTCAGCAGCCATCATTGAATTCTCCCTGGGCGGAAACCCTATGATGTATGAACTGGTGAATGAAAAAATAACAGCAGTAGACGGACATATGCTCCAACCTACTGCGCCAGGACTTGGTCTAAGTGTGAACTGGGATTTTGTAAAAGAATATCAGCAATAAGCATTATCTTCTATTATGGCAAAGATAACCCGTATTAATCATGTAACGCTCATCGTGGATCAGCTGGAAAAAGCCGCTGAGTTCTACGAGAAAGAAATGGGCCTGGAAGTCATTCCTGCTTTCCTGTTTGACTACCCCACCGCTTTCTTCAAAATTGATGATGACAGTCAGCTCCACCTGACAGAGTGGGAAGATGCCCAGTCTTTCAGGGGACACCTATGCGTACAGGTAGATGACTTTAATACCATCTTCTACAGAATGAAGGAGTTGGATATTATTGACACCAAACCATGGGGAAAGGTACGTCAGCTTCCTGACGGGGCTATGCAGATGTTTGTGCGGGACCCTTCTGGGAATCTGCTCGAGATCTCTTCTGACCCCAATAAAAAGGAGGAAATAGATCCAGCCATCTTCCAGGATGAATTTTACCAGGAAGGTCTGTATGAATCAGGTAGAAACGACTATAGAGGTTACAGAAGTGAAAATGCGACCCTCTACCACAGCAAAGATTAGTTAGTCATGCTGGATAAGAATGTTTTACTACTGGAGTCAGTATCTCAGGAGGCGCATCAACTTCTCCTTGAGAATGCTCCTGTCTTGGCTTCAGACTCACCTTATTCCGGGGAAGAAATTGCTCATAGGCATAATATTGAGGCCATCATCACAAGGGGAAAAGGACAGGTAAACCAGCAACTGATTGATGCCTGCCCTGAACTTAAGGTGATTGCCAGATGCGGAGTAGGATTAGACAATGTAGATGTGAATCATGCCAGCAGTAAGCAAGTGAAGGTAGTAAACGCACCTGGAGTTAATGCTGACACCGTAGCAGAACATGCCATGAGCCTTATGCTTAGTCTGCAAAGGAAGCTTTTTACTTCTTTTTTGCAGGTAAAACAGCATAATTGGGACTATAGGAAGTGCTATGATGGGAATGAAATCAGAGGTAAAACCCTGGGCGTTTTGGGTATGGGAAACATAGGCCAGAAGGTAGCCCGCTTAGCTGAAGCTTTTGGGATGGATATCATTTATTGGGATCTTTTGCCCAAAGAAGTACTCTATCCATTTGCCTCTTTAGAGGAAGTCTTGTCGCTAGCTGATATCATCAGTATTCACTTACCTTTATTACCGGAAACAAACCTCCTGATTAATAAGGAATCCATTGAGAAAATGAGGCCCCATACGCTATTGGTAAATACTGCCAGAGGAGCCATCATTGATGAAGAAGCGCTGACAGACGCCATTCGCACCCAA
>JBCCLI010000537.1:0-3837 GCA_039026975.1 Bacteroidota bacterium
GGTGGGGTATTTAATTCCTTGCCACAGGGTGATTAGAAAGGAAGGTACATTGGGTGGCTACAGATGGGGAGTAGAGAGAAAGCGGGTTATCCTGGGCTGGGAGGCTGCAACTGTTTCACAGCAATAGCTAAGATGGAAAGTAATTTAGGTTTTGGAATTTACAATAATTGATAAAAATTAGAGCTAATTAAGCTAGTATGAATAGAATCATTATTCTCCTTTTAGTATTCCCCAGCCTCTGTTTTTCTCAATCTGACGAAATCAATATATCGGCAACTTTTAAACAGTCCCTAGAACTGAGAATTGTAGGAGGAGCCAATATTGATTTTACCTTTTCGACCACTAGTCAATACCAGAAAGGATATGCTACCACTGATCCTTCTATTGAAAAAGTTCAATTCGAGATAGCCTCCAGTACAAACTTCCAGGTAGATGTGATCCACACTGAGTTTACTGATGGTACGGGAAATACACTTGATGCAAACTACTTTTTCTACCGAGTTAAGTATCTAAATGCTACCGCAGATGTAGGGAGTAGATTCAAATATACTGGTGGCGTAGAGATAGGTTCTGTGGAAGCACAAAGATCTCATGTCCATTTTCTCGATGGTAATGTAACCACCATCCTGGAACCTGGCCCCGACGGAAATGCAGGTGATTTTGAGGATAACCGGTATCAAATCCACTTGGGCTGTGGATCTGCTGTTACTAGAGGGGTTACAGAGCTTCCCTCCCTGCTAGACGCAAATATTACCCCTGGTACTTATACTGCTACCTTAACACTAACTGCCATACCAGTCATATTATAACGACTTTTCTGTAAGGGCGATTCATGGATTGCCCCAGCGATCAATTAGAAATAAACCACCAGGCACTCATTCAAAATTCTATCATTCAACATTGAAAAGAATCATATTCTCCATCTGTTTCCTCAGCTTGTTTGTATCAGTCTATACTCAATCAGATGAGATCAATATCTCCGCAGCTTTTGCACAGTCTATAGAGCTGCAAATAGTAGGAAATGCGAACTGTAGCTTTACCTTCAGTTCTGTTAATCATTATAAAAATGGTTTTGCTGCTAACAGTAATCATGGATCTAACCATATTCAGTTCCAGGTAGAGTCCAGTACCAACTTTCAGGTGGACATGACCAATACTGATTTTACTGATGGAGATGGTAATATATTAGATTCCAGGTTTTTTGATGTAAGGTTGATGAACCTAAATAACGTAAGCCAAATCGGGAGTAGATTCACCTTTAGTCCAGGAAATGGATTTAGTATCCCTGCAAATGGCTCAGATGCCTATATATTAGATAAAGCCACGAAAACCCTAATCCTACCTGGCCCTAATGGTAATGCAGGAAACTTTGAAGAAAATCATTTTCAAATTAGAATTGGAGTAGGTATAGCTGGGATATTGAAAAAAAATAACCTTCCTAACATGCTGGATGCCAATATTACCCCTGGTACCTATACATCAGTCTTAACACTTACGGCGGTTCCGGTCATACTATAAACCCTTTCAGAAAAATGGATAAATCTTTCGCTGATATTTCTGTTTATGAAAAAAGTCGTATGTTCTATCTGCTTCCTCAGCTTTTTTGTATCAGTTGTTGCTCAATCTGATGAGATCCACATCTCCGCAGTTTTTGCTCAGTCTATAGAGCTGCAGATAGTAGGAAATGCTAACTGTATTTTCACCTTCACTTCCATAGCCCATTATACTAACGGGTTTGCTGCCAACAGTAATCATGGATCTAATCATATTCAGTTTCAGGTAGCATCCAGCACAAACTTTCAGGTGGATATGACTAACACTGCCTTTACTGATGGGGCGGGAAATACGCTGGATGCAAGGTACTTTCACATTAGGCTGCAGTACCAAAATGCGGCAAGTGATTACAAGGACAGATATGATTGGGGCCCCTCTGATGGTTTTGGAGTCAAGTCTACCCTCTCTGGAGCCTATATATTAGAGGAAGGAGTTACCAGAACAGTAGTTATCCCTGGGCCTAATGGCAATGCAGGGAACTTTGAAGATAATGACTTTAAGATGAGAATTGGGGTAGGGGTAAAGTCCGTAGCGGCAAGAAATAATCTCCCTATCATGCTGGATGCAAACATCACACCTGGTACCTATACGTCAGTATTAACACTCACGGCAGTTCCAGTGATATTATAGCGTTTAAATTTGCGAAATTTATATGTCCTCATGTAATTTGTAGAAAACTACTTACATGAGGACATACTTACTACTAGGCTGCCTGATGAGCTGTATTGCTAGCAGCGCCTTTTCGCAACCAACCATTGAACGCATGGAACCTGCTAACTGGTGGGTGGGCATGAAGCACAACCAGATTCAGCTACTTGTTTACGGAAAAGATATTTCCAGCCTTAGACCCAGCATCTCCTATGAGGGAGTAACCCTTAACTCATCTATGCTGGTAGAAAACCCCAACTACTTATTTCTCGATATTACCATATCTGATGAGGCAAAAGCCGGAGAGGTCCCCGTCAGCTTTACGGAGGACGGGCAGGAAGTTTTATCCAGAAATTTCTCCCTACTGGATAGGAAAGAAGATCGCCAAAATATTGAGGGCTTTAACACTACTGATGCCATCTACCTGATCACGCCTGATCGCTTTGCTAATGGTAAGCCCGACAATGACAATATAGCTCCTCTTAAAGAGCAAGTGAACAGGTCTTTTAAAGGAGGAAGACATGGAGGAGACATAGAGGGCATCAGAAAAAACATAGACTATATCAAGGACCTGGGTTTCACCGCTATTTGGTTAAATCCTCTACTTGAGAATGATATGGAAGAGTATTCCTATCATGGGTATTCTACTACAGACTATTACAAGGTAGACTCCCGCTTTGGGACCAATGAGGAATATCAGGCCATGGCGGAAGAGGCCCGCGCTAAAGGAGTTAAGCTTATCATGGATATGATCGTAAATCATTGTGGGTCTGAGCATTGGTGGATGAAGGATCTGCCCATGCGAGACTGGGTTAACCAATGGCCTGAGTACACTGGGACTAATCACAGGAAGACGGTATTACAGGACCCTTATGTGTCTGACATAGACAAGAGGGTCTTTACTGATGGCTGGTTTGTACCTACTATGCCTGACCTTAACCAGCGCAATCCTTTGATGGCACAGTATCTCCTGCAGAACAGCATTTGGTGGGTAGAGTATTTGGGATTATCTGGAATCAGGATGGATACGTACCCCTATCCTGACGAAGCCTATATGACCGCTTGGACTAAGGGTATGATGATAGAATATCCTGATCTGAACATAGTAGGGGAGGAGTGGTATGAGTGGCCCACCATCGTTTCTTACTGGCAAAAAGGGAAAGCTAATCCCAACGGATATACTTCCTACCTGAGAAGTGTGATGGATTTTCCGGTACAGGCAGAAATGTCCAGAGCTCTTACCCTGGAAGAAAGCTGGGGATCTGGATTTATCAAATTATATGAAATGGTGGCTCAGGACTTTCTTTATCCTGATCCTATGAACCTGGTTATCTTTCCTGATAACCATGATATGCAAAGGATCTACGGGCAGATGGGAGAAGATATAGACCTGTTTAATCAGGCCATTGTGTACGTAGCTACCATGAGGGGCATACCCCAATATTATTATGGGACAGAAATCTTAATGAGTGGATCGGGAGATCACGGAATAGTTAGGAGTGATTTTCCAGGGGGATGGGATGGAGATAAGGTAAACGCCTTTACCGGAGAGGGATTAACAAAAAAGCAAAAGGAAGCTCAGGCCATGTTTAAAAAACTCCTTAACTGGAGAAAAGGAGCTGAGGTTATTCATAC
>JBCCLI010000538.1:0-3834 GCA_039026975.1 Bacteroidota bacterium
CCCTGGCGTAACCAAAGAGCCAAGATACTTCCCGGAACAGCCTCCTTACTGATAGATACATCCCAGATGACCTTACCCAAGATGTTAAAGGAAAAAGGTTACCATACAAGTGTAATAGGGGAATGGCATCTAGGCTTAGGAGAGGGAAACGTAACCTGGAATCGACCCATCAGCCCTGGGCCTGCTGAAGCAGCCAGAAAAGGGGATAATACAAAGTCAGATAGATCTACCTGAACAAGTTTCCATTATTGACAACATATTTTCTTTTGCTAATAGAAAAAAAATTTTTACTTTAGGTAAAGTTAACACGTGGTAAATATGAATGGCGTTACACAAAGTGATATAGCAAAAGCATTAAACCTTTCGAGAGAAACCGTCTCGAAAGCGTTAAATGGTAATCCTCATGTATCATCAGCAACAATTGATAAAGTCAATAAAGTTGCTAAAGAGATGGGATATGTGCCTAATCACTTTGCCCGTAGCTTGGTCTCCAGAAATAGTAAAACCATAGGAATCGTTGTCCCCAAGATTTCTCATTCTTTCTTTTCAAATATTGTTGAGTTCCTGTACAAGGACATTATAAACCGGGGGTATTACGCTATTCCTATGATTTCATTTGAGAATAAGAATAATGAAATCCTGAATATACAGACCTTATTTTCCATGAATGTGGATGGGATCATTGCAAATATCTCTCAGGATTTTACAGATGAAAATATCTATCTTGAGTCAGTAAGGAGAGGTATACCTGTAGTATTTTTTGACCGGGTAATTGAGAATCCCATATTTGGCCAGGTAACTACAAATGATAGGGAAACCTCCTGTGAGATAGTGAGTTATGCACTTTCAAAGGGATATGAAAGGCCCGCTCACCTAGCGGGCTATACACATATTAACATCGGACGTGAAAGAAGGAACGGATTCATGGACGCCTTAAACAAGTATGGGATTACCATTAATCCTGATTGGATCATTGAAGGGGGATTCCGACCTGATGCCAGATATAAGAATGCCATGAATCTGCTAACCCAAAAAGACAGACCAGACCTGATTTTTTGTTTTAATGATTCAGTTGCGGAATGCGTGTATCAAGTAGCAGGTAAATTAGGAATCAGCATTCCTGATGAACTCGGAGTTATAGGATTTGGAAACCTTAAGCTAAGCACCTTGGTAAGGCCCTTGCTCACTACAGTTGATCTTCCCCTGGAATCTATTGCTAAAAAATCAGTACAGCTGTTAATGGATAAAATGGAAGATGAGGATGAAACAGAAAATGTGGTTACCAGATCTAAACTGGTCATAAGGAATTCTTGTAGGTAAAAATTTTGACCAAAAATTACCAGGAGGTAATGATAGAATTAAAATATATGAAATGCATTATATGACTAAGGAATATATTCCGATTATTAGTAGCACTAATCATAAATGACCCTAATGAAGCACAAACATAAATAATAACATGAACGAGAAGGTATGACACTAAACCTAACTTTTAATTTTTGACATTATGGCACTACTACTATTTACGAAAATCAAAATTCCGTTAAGAATTTTATGCCTGCCTGTATTGATCCCTTTCCTACTTAGCACTGCCTTTGCTCAGTCCAGAGTAGTAAGTGGGAAGGTGTTCGATCAGCAAAACAATGATAACCTGCCGGGAGTAACGGTTATACAAAAAGGAACTAAGAACGGAACGCTTACAAATGAAGACGGAACGTTTAGCCTCTCACTCATAGGAGATGCAGAACAAACCCTGGTATTCAATTTTATTGGATATGCATTGCAAGAAATGGATGTGAGTCAGACCTCCACTGTTAACATAGGGATGGCAGATGATATTCTCTCCCTGGATGAGGTGGTAGTCATAGGATATGATGCGGTAAGAAAATCAGACCTTACAGGAGCTGTCTCCTCCATTAAAGGAGATGAAATTTTAAAGACGGGAAGAGCTACCCTGGAAGAATCACTTCTAGGAAGGCTGGCGGGTGTACAGGTTCAGCCTACGGACGGAACCCCAGGTGGCGGGATAGCCATAAGAATCAGAGGTGGGAGTAGTTTAACTGCCGGAAACCAGCCCCTCTACGTAATAGATGGATTTCCCCTCACGCCTGCAGCTAATGGCTTTGAAAATCCCATGGTCAACCTTAATCCGGCTGACATTGAAAGTATTGAGGTCTTGAAGGATGCTTCAGCTACTGCTATTTACGGAGCTAATGGTGCTAATGGAGTAGTGATCATCACTACTAAACAAGGGAAGAACTCTGGTGGAAAGCCCAAGGTAAATGTTACTGGTTTTTACGGCTTCTCCAACATTGCTGAAAACATAGATAATGTCTCTCCAGAACAGCATACACAGTTTCTAACTGAGTTTTACTGGAATGATAGGAAGTTCACCGCCTCTCAAGCTTGGGCAACAGTTCCAGGCGAAGCAGGGACAGATTACCTGGATAAGTATACCCGGACAGGAGAAATACAGCGTGTATCTGCTTCCGTCCAGAATGGGACTGATAATGGGCTAAGCTATTTCGCCTCATTATCCTACCATAATGAAGAGCCCATTTTAGTTAACTCCACCTTTGAGCGTTTTACAGGAAATGTAAAAGTGAGACAGGAGGTAGGAAAGTTTGATATGGGTATCAATATGTACTATGGCCAAACTAACAAAAGTGGCTATGTACATAATGACTACTCCATCTTTGGTTCAGTATTCAGGAATCTGGCTAACACCAGGCCTTTCGCGGGTGTAGATATGAGGCCCTTCTTTCAGGCATTTTCTGATGAAGTTGATCTAGACAGTGAAAGTGATGATCCATTTCAGGATGAAGCAGGCGCAGGCGTATTTGAGGACTTTGATGCTGTATTTTATGGTGGGGTGAATGAAAGTAGACGCCAAGACATAAGGGTGAATATAGACGCTTCTTATGATATTTTTGATTGGTTGAACCTATCTGCTTACTACGGTTTTAATAGAGCTGAAAACCCCTCAGAAATATTTAATGAAAGTACCACCCTCGCTGGTACACCTGGAGGAAATGCACGGATTACCTTTTCCAACTTCGAGGATGATGTATTCAACACAAAACTGGCATTTAATAAAATTGTCAACCAGCATTCTATTAATGCCATTGCCCTGTACGAAAGAAGATCCAACAGTTATTCTTGGGTTAGTCAAACCGCTTCCAACTTCAGTAGTGAAGTTCTGACTACCAGAAACTTTGGGCTAGCAGATATCATAGGAATCCCTGCCATCTTTGAAGGAAGAGAAACCATAGAATCTTACGCAGGTCGTGTGAACTACAACTTTGCCGGTAGGTATCTTTTTACAGCCTCTTTCAGAGCAGATGCTAGTTCAAAATTCAGTGAGAATAATAAATGGGGCTATTTCCCCTCAGCATCTGCCGCATGGAGAATATCTGAGGAAGCCTTTATGGCAAGTGTGGATCAGGTAAGCAACCTGAAAGTAAGAGTAGGGTGGGGGACCAGTGGGAACAGCCAGATCGGGTTTTACCCAAGCTTTGATGAGCTGGTTTCTTTCAAGTATCCTCTTGATGGAGAGCCTGCAACGGCCATCTTAACTGAAGATGAGCTCGCAAATAATAATGTGAAATGGGAAACAGTAGAGCAGCTAAACATAGGACTTGATATTGGGCTATTCAATAATAGAATCAATATTACAGCAGATTATTACAACAAGATTACCAGAGACTTACTGCTGGAGAATCAGCTTCCTTCTACTACTGGTTTTGAGTTTATCACGGAGAATGTAGGTTCTGTGAGAAATAGAGGATTTGAATTTGCTGTATCTTCTGTCAATATCAAGAAGCCCAAGTTTAC
>JBCCLI010000539.1:0-3829 GCA_039026975.1 Bacteroidota bacterium
ACTTTCATCATCATCCTGCATATACACCAGCCAGTTAGCACCTTGCTGTAATTTTTTGATTTCGGTCTCTATGAATTCTTTGCAGAGGAGGGCTTCTTCCAGCTGTGTCTTTACGTCTGTATGATGCTTAATTTTTTCCTGGGAAGGTAAACTGATTGCTCCACTGGCATTATCTCTAAGCCCAAGGGTTAAAGCGCTAATTTGATTCCGAATGACTTCTATAGAATCTTTGGTGGAGGTGGTAGACATCCTTCTTTCTACCTTTTTGATTCTGCTTTTATTCAACTGCTGTAATCCAGTCATCAGGTCAGCTAGTTCTTGCTCGTGTTTTTGCTGCTGGTTTTGGATGAAGGTTTTTTCTTTTTCTCCTAACCTTTTTTCTAAATTTTCCAGCAATCCACTAAGAATCAGGATTTTTCTTTCTTCCCCATCTTTAGCAAGTAACAGCTCACTCTGCTCCATCATCATGATTCTGGCCCGCTGCCCATACTTGCTGCCGCTATTGGCTACCTTAATTTGGAATTGCGCATCATTAATGACGTTCAGCTGCTGCTTTCTTTGGGCTGCTAGCTTAGATAAAAACTCTATAGAATTATTAGCCTTTTCATGGGCTATATTTTTGTAATACCTAATAAATTCATCTGCCAATGTATTGGCAGCGTAAGCAGCCAACGCCGGATTTCTATCTTCAAAGTTGATAACTAGATACTCTGTTACAGGATCTATTTCCAGGGTAGTTTTTTCCTTCAGCTTAGTGTGATGGTATTCCACATCCCGTAGGATGTTCCCATACACCTGATTATTCTCCGCTTCTGAGAGCATCTCCATGGCTTCCAGCTTAGCCCTAAAGAGATTACGAGCATTCCTTAGCTGGTCTGAGGTGTAGGTATCACTCAGATCAGAAACATCCCTGAAAGGTTCATTTTTCTGTAAATCATGCAGGATTAAGCGGTAGGATAGAAGAGATAAGATGGTTTCAGACCTTATAATATCTATGAGCCCGGTAAACTTGGGACTCATCTCATAATACTGGAGTGCCTCTTCTCCCTGAACAGAAGTTTCTGAGACTACACCTGAGGCAAGCTGAGATTGGGCCACATAGGTAGAAGGAAGGCTTCTGGTAATGAAATAGGTAGCTATTACCGCAGTACTAACCACCAGCAGTATTAGCCACTTTCTTCCATAAAGAACACGTAAAAAATTTAATAGCTCCATAAGCCTGTAATAGGGTCGGAATTATATGTCTGAGGGCTTTTTCAAAAAAAGGGATATTGCCCTGAGAAAAAAACACCTAGGAGGTATGTTACATTACATAGCTCAGGCAATTACAAATATACTTTAGATGTAGAATTAATTTGGCTCTATTTGTTAAATGGAAATTCAAGTAATTTGATCTGAGAGAATATGTGTTCAAATGGCGAAATCTATTAACAACTGTTACAGCAAATGAAATTTTATCTTAAATAAGGTTTGTCTCCCTATTTCACCTTAGCCGCTAAGCTTTCAAAAGGAAGCATTCCCTCTGCTAGCATCAGCTGATGAAATTCTTGCAGGACAAAATTTCTCCCATACTTCTTTCTTGCGCTTTCCCTCAATTGGTGCCAGGAAAACCAACCGACGAGACCTGCACTTATTTTTCCTGGCTCCTCTAAACTGGCCATTATTTGTAGGGTTAGCCAGTTAGGGTCCAGACCTGAAATTTCTTCCCATTCATTTAGCACCTCTTCAGGAGGTTTTCTTTCCTGGTGAAGGGCCCACTCTAACTTCCACTTCACATATTCTCTGTAAGTGGCCTCCGTGAATACTTGCTTTTCTTCCTGATCCCCTGCAAACATGTCCAGATGAGAATGGACTGTCTCATACATATACCACCCCCATCCCTGCGGAAAGGCAGGATAAGAAAATGCCCTCCTGGCTTGGGTAAGAGATGAGTCCTGATAATAAGGATATAGATAAGCTGTCTGCTCTCCTCTAGATAAAATTCTGTAGGCTACCTGAGTGGCAGAGGAGGCATCATCCCTCACATAGGAAGGGTGAATGTATAGAAGAGACCTTCTAACGGTATCCAATGAGCCATACTTAAACTGAACTTTTCCCCTGCTGTAAGCTAGATAGTCAGGCAGTAAGGATACTCGCGTATAAAAAGAGAATTCTTCTTCAAACAAGCCTGAAGTGTATAAATCTGCCTTACCTTCTGCTAGCCTGATGTCCCTGACTAAGCTTTCCAGGAGTTGGACAGGGGCTTCTGACAGGCTTGTATCTTCCGCTTCTTTTTTCCTGGTGATGAGCTTATCCGTTTTTCGGTTGAGAGAATCTGTAAACGCCATCCATTCTGGATCACCATCAATTATCCTGCTTGTGTAAAAATATTGTGCCTGCTGGAAGGCTTCCTCCGTGAGTTGGTAGTAGGAAGAACTATCTCCTTTCTCATTCCAGCTTTCCAAAAACCTACTCAGTTCAAGGAAGGAAGGATATATTTCCTTTTCCAGTAGCTGGATGATCCTCTCCAGGTAAGTCAGGATATCATTCTCATTGACGTATGTATAATTTACTTGATTCACCTTGCGTTGAAATCCGGCATAGAATACATTATTTCTTAAGTCCTGGCATAGCAAGCTATCTATGAGTTGCACCTGATGCGCTACTATCCAGGGATGAGGCTGGTACCCCTGCTCAGACAGGCTTGATAAATACTTTATGTATTGCTGGATATAGGTATCTATTTTAGCTAATCGATTTAGGTACTTGACAGCATCCTCCCGAGACCGAATGGGATGGTAGTAGTAAAGGCTGGCCGGGAGCCACTTGGCAGGTGCATATTCCTCCCCCCATACAAAGGACTCTGGATACCTAAGTGCAATCTCTATTCTATTTTTTTCAAACTTAAGCTGGGTTAAAAGAACCTGCCTGAGGCTATCTTCTTCAGAAGTTTCTTCTATAGCTTCATCTATGAAGGTCTCTACAGAGGTCAGTAGGTTTTTGTGTATGTAGGGAAAAGTATTCAATTTCTCCTCCACGCCAAAAACAAGGATCCCTTCCGGTCTAAGCCTTGTCAATTGTAAGGGTTGATCTCCATATCTTATGGACAGCCATTCCCTGCTTAGCGCAGGAAGATCCTCTTTTCCCCACACATACCAACAGGCCCCTCCCACTGCCAATATCAACACAAGAAGTCCTATAAGCAGCTTTTTATTCATACTTTTTTAAGGCTTCCAATCTTTGTAGAAGGGGTGGATGTGAATAATGAAAAAATACATACAGAGGATGTGGCGTCAAGTTACTGAGGGTATCTGTATGGAGTTGTTTCAACGCTGACTGTAAAGGCTGGGACCTATACGTAGTAGCTGCGTACTCATCAGCCTCAAATTCATTCTTCCGAGAAAGTATGTTCATGCCTATTCCCAACAGTAGAGAAATAGGCGTATACAGCATAGCAAATGCTATCAGATTTAAATGGATTCCACTTTCAGAAGCTCCCAAGGCCAGAGAGAGATTTTCTGCAAACACAAACCTGGAAAGGATAAATAACATAAGGCCGGACTGCAATATGCTGATGACAAAATTCTGAATGATATGCTTCCGTTTATAGTGCCCTACCTCGTGTGCCAGCACTGCTACTAACTCATCTTTGGAATAATTTTCTACCAGGGTATCAAAGAGAACTACTTTCTTTTTCTTCCCAAATCCTGAGAAAAAAGCATTGGCTTTGGTAGACCTTTTAGATCCATCCATCACCATAATATGGGTAAGAGGAAAGCCTACTTTCTGGCTGTAAGCTTCTATCTGCGCCCTAAGATCCCCTCCCTCCAAGGGAGATAATTTATTAAAT
>JBCCLI010000540.1:0-3821 GCA_039026975.1 Bacteroidota bacterium
AGTTAGCTGCCTAAAAATTACCCCTAAAATATGGGTAAAAGCCGTCGGTGATTTATCTGGGGAGATCCAAAGGGCTGAAAGGAAGTTTTCTTTCTCTATAGCTATAAACTCATCAGCTATAGCTCTTACTTCAGGATTATTATCTACGAGATCTACTCTTAGCTTTTGAGACAGGAGGTTATAATATCCTATAAATCCTTTCTGAATAACTTCTTGGGTGTTATCATCTATATGTCTGCGTATAAATTGGGGGAGAAATGGAGTAAGTCTGTAAATTTCAGTATCTCTTAAGTTGTGGGTTAACGGGGTCAACAAGCCATTCTCCAACAGGAATTGTTTGAAGGTGGAAAGCCCTTCAACAGGAATTTCTCCAAGCTCCCCTTGTTCTACTAGTTCCTCCAAAAATACATTGAATAGCCTGGGCTCAAGGGTGATTACGCCCCTAAAACCACAAAATAGCGAAGCGGCTTTTATCAGCTCTTCTGGGAGAGCTAACAGGGGGCCATACATAGGGGGTTGCCAATACACGTATAGGATAGTGAAAAATGAGAAATCATAATGTGAACCTACTCATGGGGTATTCCCCCCTCATCCCTGCGCCTCTATGGCGGCTATGCCTACTATGTCTACAATTTGTCTGACGGTGGCTTGCATTTGGAGAATGTGAATGGGCTTGTTCATCCCCAGCAGAACGGGCCCTATAACGTCCATCTGAGCCGTTGTGTTTAACAGGTTATAGGCAATGTTTGCTGAAGAAAGATTGGGGAAGATGAGCACGTTGGCCTGTTGTCCCTTAAGTTTGGAGAAAGGGTATAGCTCCTCTAATCCTTCTTTATTTAAGGCTAAGTGGGCTTGCATTTCTCCATCTACTAACCAATCTGGATGCTTCTGCTGGAGAATGTGGGTAGCCTCCCGCATGAGAAGGGCTGACTCCCCATAGGGGACAGAGCCAAAGTTGGAGTAGGTGAGGAAAGCAATTCTGGGTTCTATATTAAAGGCTTTGACCCGCTGGGCTACTAACTCAGCTATATTGGCTATGTCTTCTGCTGAAAGCTCGTGGTTTACCGTAGTATCCGCCAAAAATAAGGGGCCGGTTTTAGTTTTGAGAATATGCATACCTGCCACCTTACTCACCCCTTCTCGGGAGCCTATCACCTGTAGGGCGGGCCTAAGAACCAGCGGATACCGGTTAGAGAATCCACTGATCATAGCGTCAGCATCTCCCATTTCTACCATCATGGGCCCATAGTACCTACGGGACTGCATAAGGGATGCTGCTTCCCGTAGGGTCATTCCTTTTCGAAAGCGCTTCTCGTAGAAAGCCTGGGTGTATGTACCCTTTCGTGCTGTATCTTCAGAGCTTAGGTCTTGCTTGGGATCAATAATGGGGGTATTCGGCAGATGGATATCATATTTTTCCATCAACCCTTGGATTTTTTCCTTATCCCCTAACAGGATAGGGAAGGCCATTTTTTCCTGCCAGACAATCTGGGCAGCTTTCAAAACCGTTAAGTCTTCCCCATCCGAGAATACCACTCTTTTTACCTCCTGCCTGGCCTTGGTTTCTATGACTCTGGAAAGGGTATTGTCTTGACCCAGGCGTTTAGTGAGTTCTAGTGAGTACCTGTCCCAGTCTGTAATGGGTTCTTGGGCTACCCCTGCTTCCATAGCGGCTTTAGCTACTGCAGGAGCTACGGTAGAAATAAGCCTGGGGTCTACTGGTTTGGGGATGATGTACTCCTTACCAAATTTGAGATTAGCATTGTTATAGGCCATATTGACCATGTCCGGGACAGTCTTCTTAGCTAATTCTGCTATAGCATATACAGCCCCTAGTTTCATCTCTTCATTTATCTCTGTGGCCCTAACGTCTAGGGCACCGCGGAAAATGTAGGGAAAGCCCAATACATTATTCACCTGATTGGGGTAGTCAGACCTTCCGGTAGCCATAATGCAGTCAGGTCTGGCAGCCTTGGCCAGCTCATAACTGATCTCTGGGGTAGGGTTAGCCATAGCAAAGATGATGGGCTCTTTAGCCATTCCCTTTATCATCTCTGCGTCCAGGACGTTTCCCTTGGATAGACCAATGAATACATCCGCTCCCTTTAGGATGTCCGTAAGGGAAGTATCCACTGGCACACTATTATTGATAAATTCTGGCTTTTTTCCGTTTAGGTTAGTCCGGTTACCATGGATCAGGCCCTTGCTGTCATACATGAAAATATTCTCCTGCTTAGCCCCTAGAGAAATGTAGATTCTGGTACAGGAAACAGCAGACGCACCTGCTCCATTTACTACAATCTTTACCTTGGATATATCTTTTTCTACCAGTTCCAGGGCATTTAAGAGCGCAGCACCACTAATGATAGCCGTTCCATGCTGGTCATCATGCATGACGGGAATATTCAGTTCCTCCTTCAGCCTTTCTTCTATGTCAAAACAGTCAGGAGCAGAAATATCTTCCAGGTTAATCCCCCCGAAAGTAGGTTCCAGGATCTTGACTGTCCGTATAAATTCTTCAACATTTTTCGTGTCCAACTCCAAATCAAAACAGTCGATATCAGCATAAATCTTGAACAGCAGGCCTTTCCCTTCCATAACCGGCTTACTGGCTGCTGCTCCTATATCTCCCAGTCCCAAAACGGCTGTCCCATTGCTAATGACGGCTACCAGGTTCCCCTTGGCTGTATATTTGTAGGCATTGGCGTCATCATCTCTGATGGCCAGACAGGGTTCTGCTACTCCAGGTGAGTAAGCGAGTGATAAATCTCTTTGGTTAGCGGTAGCTTTGGTAGGGATAACTTCTATTTTTCCCGGTCTTCCCTCCAGGTGATAGGCTAAGGCTTCTTCTTTAAGTGATTTCTTTGGCATTCCTTTTTAGTTCATAAGTAGCGGTCCCTGCCTCATATTTTTCCTTCTGTTCCCCAATATGCAGGAACCCTTGATGGTGCTATACGAAGTTATATTAATTTTCGACTTTCCTATTACAGAGGTAGTTCCTAATATGGTCCTCTATTCTCAGCATATTCTATTAAAAGAATGAGGCTACACCTAAAAATGGAGGGAGAAAGCAGGTTGCCCACCTTGGCGTTCTCTAACTCTCTGGGCGCAAGTTTACATATATGGGATGAGGTAGTTCCCCTTCTCACCCCTCACTTCCGCATCCTGAGATATGATACTCGTGGTATGGCACAGACTGAGGTGACGCCTGGCCTCTATACCATAGACCAGCTTGGGCAGGATTTTTTAGGAATGCTGGATGAACAGGGAGTAGAAAAAGTTCATTTTTGCGGCTTGTCTATGGGCGGATTGATAGGGCAGTGGATGGGGCTTCATGCCCCAGAGAGGATTCACCAATTAGTGCTAAGCAATACAGCCGCAAAAATTGGGACAGAAAATAGATGGAATGCAAGAATACGGTTCATCCAGCGTAAAGGCTTGGAAGCTATATGGGAAGGTACCCAGGAAGTTTGGTTTCGTGAGAATTACCTCCAGCAGCACAAACAAAAGCTAGGAGCTATCAAAAAAATGTTTCTGCAGAATAAAGTGGAGGGATACGTGGCTTGTTGCGCTGCCATAAGGGATGCCGATTTTAGGGAGAAATTACCTTACATACCCCTCCCAACCCTTATCATAGCTGGAGAAGAGGATACCGCTACCACAGTGAAGGAGGCGATATTTATGAAGGAAAAAATCCCGAATAGTGAGCTGGTGGTCTTAGCTGCCCGCCACATTAGCTGCATTGAGCAGCCGGAAGCATTTGCGAATACCCTTATCAATTTTTTGACGTGAAGGCCTGCCTATTCTCCAGATACCTTCAG
>JBCCLI010000541.1:0-3807 GCA_039026975.1 Bacteroidota bacterium
ATTCCTTTATGGTCAGAGGAGGTGATTTTGCAAAAACTCAGATACATTCACCTAAACCCTGTGAGAGCAGGCTGGGTGAAGAAAGCCTCTCACTGGGTACATTCAAGTGCTTCAGCCTATGAAGGTGGGGAAAGTCTGATATCTGTAAAGCTACTAGATGTCTGGGAAGATAAGTATCCAGAATAAATCGGCATTTGTCTTCTCGGTCGAGACATTCGACCTCAGGCGAGGATACCCGACCACTAGCAGTTTTAGCCATTGATATCGTATAATAATTCATTCTTCCGCTCTTCTCCTACCGTTAGCTAAGTCGTTGGTCTACATACCATTAATAGGAATTACCCATCCCCAAATCATGCCATGGAAGCTGTAGAAAGCATGCTATATTTCTAAGGAGTTAACAGTTAGAAGTATGAGTTATCATATCTAATAGTATATCATTATGTGTGTAACACATTTTCCCTGGAACATAAACAGACTTGTTAAATGTTTTTTTGTTGGCCTTTGCTTTTTCTCGATGAAGTTTGAGTTAACCGCTCAGGATGTTTTTACCCAAAATCCTTCTCCTCCTGCACCTACAGCTGCTGCCTTTAGCAAATATGGAGATATCCCTGTGAGTTACCATACGGGAGTACCTAATATATCTATCCCTCTGTATACCATCACGGAAGGGGATATAAGTATACCCATTAGTCTTAGTTACCACAGTTCCGGAATAAAAGTAAATGAGACTGCTAGCTGGGTAGGACTTGGTTGGTCGTTGAATGCAGGAGGAGCTATCACTCGTTCTGTTCAAGGAATTCCTGATGAAGGGCTGGGGAGTCCAGTAAGTGGAAAAGGCTGGTACCAAGATGAAAATTTAGACGTAATAGGAAAAGGGGGACTTACAGCATTATTAGAGTCTACCCCTTGTATAACCAACCCTAATGATGCACAAGGTGTTGGGCCAGGCCCCTGTAGACAAGAGTATGATAAGGTGATAGATAAAAAACTGGATACAGAACCAGACGTTTTCTCATTTAACATTAATGGATACACTGGGAAATTCTTTTTCGATGAAAATAGGGTAGCGCATTTACAACCCAAACAAGATATTAAAATAACACCCACTTATGACGTAAGTGCTAGAGAATTTACATCATGGAAGATAACCACACCTGATGGAATGCGATACTACTTTGGAGGAGTAACTGCAACAGAGAATACATTTTCAGGTTACGCCGCCATCCCAAATACAAATGACTTCCGAAATCTGACTTCCACTACATGGTATCTTACGAAAGTTGAAAATGTGAATGCGACTAAGTCTATCACATTTAATTATGAAACAGAAGAATATAGTTATACAAATCGTCCATCTCATACTGCTACACTCAAAAAAAATCCTAGTTCTATCCAAGGGAATCTTCAAAATATTTTATCATTTTTAAATTTTTCATTAGTCAAAGGGAAAAGGCTAAGTAGTATTTCAACTAGCTCTGGATTAGTTTCTGTAGACTTCATAGCCAACACGATCCGTACTGACCTATCAGGACATAACTTTTCTGCGTATAATTCTGAGGGAAGTAGCCTTGATACTCTAAGAACAAGATCAGGAGAGGAAATAAAAGAATTCACATTTTCATATGATTATTTTGTAGGGGATTCCACAGATACAAATGAAATCCCTCCAAGTATTAATGATGTGGATTTAAGAAGACTAAAGCTTTTATCTATACAGGAAAGGGGAAAGAAAAATGCTACTGCTCCTTTTGAGACTAAGCCCAGGCATGAATTTTCTTATGAGGAATCTACCATTTTCCCCAGAAGATTATCCTTGGCAAGAGATTATTGGGGATACTTTAATGGGAAGATGGGTAACTCAGGGCTAATTTTTTATACAGACGTTATCGGGGATTACACTAATTTGACTAGTGGATTATTGGCTGACCGTGATCCAGTTATAGGTTTTATGAAGGCGGGTATTTTAAAGCAAATAACTTATCCAACTGGTGGATATTCGGAATTTGAATACGAGGCACACAAATTATTGCCTAGCTCATCAACGATATATGGTGGCTTAAGAATAAAGAAGATTAGTAATTATTCCAGTCCTGGGGTAGTTGCTACTGTAAAAGAATTTACCTACCCTCAAGGTATTCTCCATATACCCGATCCTAGAAATAATAGTAGGGTTATCTCTTTTGAGCCTGGGAAGGATAATCAAATAGGAACGACTATACAACATACGTTTGGCTCGGTAGTAAATTCTGAGCCTAATGTTCCTCTTTCAGCTTCACTTGGATATCATGTAGGATATAGTATTATTGAAGTCTCCACTATTTCCCACTCCAACCCAACTGTAACAAATGGGAAAATTAGGTACTCTTTCTATAATCCTAACCCAGTAGCATTTGTACAGAATCAATATCCATCTGTACCTAGTGAATTTAATCCTATACATGGGAAACAGTATCAGGAAATAGTATATACTGATAGCGGTAATGTAATTCTTGAAAAAACTAATAACTACTTCACAGATTTCTCAAATATAATAAAGGCTAGAAGAGTCGTTCAGAATGATGATTTTATCCTATTTAGAGATTATGATATAAAAATTGGAAGAACCAGCGTGGTTCTAGAAAAGATGGTTACGGATGGCGTAGTGAGTTCAAAAAGCTATGAATACTCCCCTAAACACAACCTACCTGTTAAGGAAACGGTCATAAATACCGATGGCACCTCGTATATTACAGAGACTGATTATAACTTTGATTTGCTTCCAAGTTGTTCTTATTCAGGAGTTGATTCTTGTAAAGCGAACTATATTCTTGCTACAAATGCTTTGAGGCAGGAGGCCTGGAATAACTCTACTATAGTGATTGATATTGATAATGAGCAGGATGTAACAGTAGCATGTGATACTAGTTTAGCAGCATATTCAGCTGGTAGCCTGGTATACCTTGCTTGTAATACTGAAACGTCAAATTATTTTTACAATAATGTTCAAGGAATAGAAACGACTTATAATCAATGTGTTGCCCAGGTTTCTGCTGACTATGAAGCATGTTTAGATGAAGCTATTAATTCTGTCAATACAGAGGATCAAGCATTAGCTCGCAGTATTCGTTCTAATTGGCGGTTTCCTACAGAACAAAGAGTATTTGAAGAAACTACCCAAATTGGAGGGTATAGGACTAAGTATGTTCAGAATGAGCATGATCATCTGATTCCCTCAGAATTATATAAGTATGAGACTACAGGTACAGGAGGAAACTGGCAATTGAGAAATAGTATATCATTTAATTCCCAAAATATGCCTTCAGAGCAGTTAGCATTTGCAGGACAGCCAAATGCATTTCTGTGGGGTTATGGTCATACTAGACCTACAGCTCAGACACTAAATGCCTCAGAAAATGAGGTCGCCTACACGAGCTTTGAAATGAAGAATGAAGTTTCAGAGGTAGAGAATGGAGGTTGGATTCTAAATGATCCATCCAGTATAATTACCACCTCAGAAAGTGAGACTATGGTTTGGCCTAACACAAATTATAACGGAACCTGGGTCATTGAAACATCCAGTGGAGGGAATGCTACGATAAATATAGATCTTCAGGTATTGCCACAGTCCTCTAATTGCGCTGAGTTGGTGATTACTTCATCAACCTACAATCAGACCTTTTCTATTCAGTCTGGGTCAGTTGATTTCACTATTTCTTTGGTAGTAATTATACTGGAAGGATCATTTAGAATCCAACCTCCATTTTCTTCTTCTGAAACTTCAGTTTTCATTTCAAAACTCGTGTAGGCTACCTCATTTTCTGAGGC
>JBCCLI010000542.1:0-3799 GCA_039026975.1 Bacteroidota bacterium
GAAAAGTAAGTCCCCGGCGTCATACCAAAGGTATTATTGGCTAACACATAGTATCCATCGTCAGGGTAGCTTTGGTTAAAACCGTTTAGGCCATAATTGTAGGTAGTTACTCCCGCGGGTACTTCTGAGATGTAGAATTCTGTAGGTCTGTCTACTCCATCAAAGTTAGTCGTACGGCCTACCCAGGTATCTCCAGTTTCTATCCTACCAAAGTTTCCTTGAGGGAACACATTCTCGCCCTTACCTTCACTACACTGTCCCTGGATAATAGTAGGTTGGCCTTCTAGCTGCTTGGGAACAACAAGGATATAGAAGCAAAGCCATCCCCAAATCAGGAGAAGCCTTGCAGATATGTTTATTTGCATCAGGTCTTCCTTTATAGTCTTAATGCTTGATGACTGTCCCCCTCGCTGAAATTTTCTGCCCCTCTTCATCAAGTAAGAAGAATCTATACATCCCCGGAGGGAGGGATTGAAGGTCTATTCTGTGAAGACTTCCAGTACGGGCTATCTTTTGGGTAAGTACAGTCTTACCTGAGAGATTATACAGTTTTACATGAGAGATCGTAGGGGAAGAGGCAAGCGTTTCAAACCAAACTTCTTGATGTGCCGGGTTAGGATAGACCTTAAGATTGGGAATTTCTTCCTTTAATATAGAGGTGGTTCCAGCAGAGATGCAGGAAGGGATCTCTGGTGCAAGATGAGGGGTAAGTAAATTCATCTTCCAGGTATTAACCTGGGCCCAATCATCTTTTAGTATGCCTCCTGTATCACCTGAATTTGGGTTGAAACACCAGAAAGTCCAACTGTAATCCGAACCCACATAATCCATAAGTTCCTTAATCCATGTTAGGGATTTACCTCCGAAAGCCTGTTCCTCCTTAATCCCGAACTCTCCCATGAGGAGGTGTCCAATCCCTTTATTGTGAACAAAAGCCCAGCGATCATCCCACAGGGGTTTTAGGTTACCCGGGAAGGAAGATTCACTAAACCAGGGCTGATTAAAAACTTCTGGTCCGTATTCATGAAAGGAGTAAATAAGCTTGTCTGGTTTGCTAAGGTTGAGCTGGTAATTATTTACATCATGTAGGTTTCCCCCCCACCAGTAGTTCTCTCCTCTTTGATCCTTAGCTATTCCTTCTACACAGACTACTATATTAGGGTTTACCTTCCAGATAGCTTCAGAACAGCGTTCGGCTGCCTTGGCCCAGTCTTTTGAGGCGTTTCCATACCCCCAGGTGATGTCATTTGCATGAGGTTCATTATTAAGGTCAGCTACTGAAACTGAAGCAAAATCCTTATAGCGTTCAGCCATAAACACCCAATCCGTAATCCATTTCTCTTCTGATACTTCATTTGTATACCAGTACCCTTCAGACAAATAGCCATCAGCTTTACGGGAATGGCAGTCTAGTATGATACGTAGGTTGTTTTCCTCACACCAGGCTACTGCCAAATCGAGAATTTCTATAGGGCTGGAAACGTTTTCCAGGTAAGAATTAAGGGTTGAACCTGTGTAGACGTCCTGCCCGAAATTATTAACAGATACGCCATTAAAGCTGGCTCCAGGTTTAAGCATATCATTAGTCCAGGGAACACGAATAGTGTTAAAACCAAGGTCCTTGATTTGCTGTAGCATACTATACATATCTCTACTCCACAAACCATGAAAGGCAAGATTACTGGTTTCGAAGCCGAACCAGTTTACGCCTGTGAGTCTTACTGGTTCCCCTCTTGTGTCATACAGCTTGTTTCCATCAACAAATAAGTAGTTCTGCTTGCATTCTTCATTAGAGAAAGGCGCTAAAGGCTGGGGAAGACTAGATCTATGGGAGACTGTATGGTTATTTCCCAAAAGAAATAGAGGAGAAGTGACAAAAAGGGTAATGATACAAACTACTCGTAAGGGTAATTTCATAATCAATGGATTAAGGAAAAATTTTGAATTACAATGGAATGAAGATTACAGACTTTCTCTCTCTATGGTGGACTTTCTCAATGGCGGATAAATTGAGCAGGACCCTCTCTTGGGAGGTAAGGAAAAATATCAGGAGATGATAGAAGGAATAAGCTAACAATGCTGAGTCAGGCCTGTCAGAGATTTTTACGCTTGATTTCAGGAATAGCCTGACTACTAGAGTGTTGAAATAGTCAAAGCGTATTCTTTTCTACTGATTAGGTTACTCGCTTAGCATGTGTTCCCCTTCCATAAGAAGGGTAAATAGCTACTCGACTCTTTTGCGCTTATAAGCAAAAAACGAACTCGCTAATTAATATATTATCGTAATATATTTTTAAATGGAAAAAATATATTTAGAAATAGATATTGGGGCTGATCCTAACCATTCTATGGCTCCACTGACCTCGACTAAAAAAGTAGTGATAGAAGTACATAAGTCATTACATACCTTTCTCAAATACATTCTCATGGAAGGAATCTTACTCTCCTACTTGTAGAGTCGAGAATGAGGATCTTCATACGCTTACATACTTCTCCTATACTGCCCACCTACGGAAAAGAGGGCATGCGTTATCTGGCCTAAGGTACACACCTTCCCTGCTTCCATGAGGGCTTTAAACAAATTCCCGTTTTGGAGGGCGGTTTCCTGAAGCCGTCTGAGGGCAGCCGGAGCTACTTCCTGATGGGTAGCGTGTAAATTCTCCAGATTGGTGATCTGAATCTCCTTCTCTTCTGTGGTAGCTCTGATTACTTCTTTTGGAAGAATAGTTGGCGAACCGGTAGAGGATAAGAAAGTATTCACGCCTATAATAGGATATTCTCCCGTATGTTTTAAGGTCTCATAGTAGAGACTTTCTTCCTGAATCTTGGAGCGCTGGTACATGGTCTCCATGGCTCCTAATACACCTCCTCTGTCCGTAATTCTATCAAACTCTATCAGGACAGCCTCCTCCACCAGATCCGTCAATTCTTCTATGATGAAAGCGCCTTGTAGCGGATTCTCATTTTTGGCGAGTCCCAGCTCATGGTTGATGATCATCTGTATGGCTACGGCCCTTCTCACACTTTCTTCCGTAGGCGTAGTGATGGCCTCATCATAGGCATTGGTATGAAGACTGTTACAGTTATCATAGATGGCATATAGTGCCTGTAGGGTCGTACGGATATCATTAAAGTCTATCTCCTGTGCGTGCAGGGACCTCCCGGAAGTCTGGATATGGTACTTGAGCTTCTGAGAGCGAGCGTTGGCGCCATACTTATACTTCATGGCTTTGGCCCAAATCCTTCTGGCCACACGTCCTATGACGGCATACTCAGGATCTACTCCATTGGAGAAGAAGAAGGAGAGGTTAGGTGCGAACTCATCTATGTGCATGCCCCTGGCCAAATAGTATTCTACAAAGGTGAACCCATTGGAGAGGGTAAAGGCCAATTGGGAAATAGGATTAGCACCTGCCTCCGCTATATGGTAACCTGAGATGGAGACCGAATAGAAGTTCCTAACCTTATGATCTATGAAGTACTGCTGCACATCTCCCATCAGTTTTAGGGAGAATTCAGTGGAGAAAATACAGGTATTCTGGGCCTGATCCTCCTTGAGAATATCAGCCTGCACAGTGCCTCGAACTGCTGATAGTGCCTTGGCTTTGAGTTGTTGGTAAATCTCAGGTTCAAGTATCTTATCCCCTGTGAGTCCTAATAGCATCAGGCCTAGCCCATCATTTCCTTCAGGAATTTCTTCTTCATACTTAGGTCTGGGTAGTCCTTTATCATCATACAGTTCCTTGAATTTAGCTTCCACCAAGTGCTCAAGTCCATGCTCTTTTATGTAAATCTCACA
>JBCCLI010000543.1:0-3794 GCA_039026975.1 Bacteroidota bacterium
GTCTGAATGGCCGTGCTAACAGCCAATTCAAACTAGGTAAGCTGACTATCAACCAATCTCTTTCATTGGTGCAGTCTGATCTACAACAGAATAACTGGTTCGGCTTTGATGGTGCTACTGCGCCTATTTTGGCAGAGAGCGCCCCAGGAAATGAGGGCGGATTTGAGGCGCCTGAGTTCGGTATTCACAATTTTGGGGGGATCAATAAGTATGGACAGGCATTACTTGAAGATAATAACCTCAACTCCAAAAATGTACTCGGTAATATCAATTTTGCTTATGACATTCTGGATGGACTTACCGTTAAGCTAAACTTTGGGATAGATTACCTGAATGAATATGCTCGTACTTTCACGCCTACCTTCTTCATGAGTAATTCTGATGCCGTATTCAATGTTAATGATCAGAATGACTTATCAGAAGTACGAGGAGAAACCCTGCTAACTGTCTGGGAGCCTACCGTTTCTTATAATACTAATATCGGTAGCCGTAGCAGCCTAAACCTGGTAGTAGGATATACTGAGCAGAAAATAGATTTCAGGAATCTGGGGATTTATTCTCAAGGACTACCAAGTAATAATATCCGCGTGTCAGGTGCAGCGGCTCCTTCCAATGTGCAAAATGTAGGTGGTGTCAATAATGTGAGTGGCCTTCGTTCTCTTTTTGGGAGAGTAAACTATAACCATGAAGACAAATACCTGCTTCAGTTTACTATCAGGAGAGATGCTACCTCTAAGTTTGCGCCTGACTTCAGAGTAGGATACTTCCCTTCTGTTTCTGCTGGTTGGAAAATACATAATGAGTCTTTCTTCCCACAGGGAGGAGTAATGAACAGGTTTAAGCTACGTGCAGGTTATGGGACCCTGGGTTCTCAGAACATCCCTGATTACTCGTACCAGTCTGTGTTTGGATTGACCTCTAATACTTCTTTCGGAGGTGCCCTTCTGACGGGATACGCCCAAACAGCATTTGCCCTGGAGGACCTACTCTGGGAGGAAGCTACTACCTTTAACATTGGCGCTGACCTGGGATTCTTTAATGACAGATTTCTTCTCTCACTTGAATACTATAATAAGGATGTAGAGGATGTATTAGTAGGTGTCAACCTCCCTGCTACAGCTGGAACCAGTCTACCTGTTATTAGAAATGCAGGCTCTATCAATAACTCTGGATTTGAAATAGAGGCTAAGTACAGAAGTACCAATGACTCTGATTTCAGATATGAAATAGGGTTCAACCTGGGAACATTTAACAGTGAAATTACTGAGCTCCCTAATCCTATCATAGGTCCTTCTACCAGTGAGGACCTCACCAGAGTAAATAGATTCATTGAAGGAGAAGCTCCTGGTGTGTATTGGGGATTCATAGTAGATGGTGTATATCCTGATCAGGCAGCTATAGAAAGCGATCCTAATATCTCCAATGATCCGGTAAGACAGTCTCTGGTACAGCCAGGGGATTTTATCAGAAGAGATATTAACGGAGATGGTATCATCAATGCAGAGGACCAAACAGTATTGGGTGATCCTACCCCAGACTTTATTTACGGAATCACCTTTAACGGTACCTACAAGAAGTTTGACTTCAGTGTATTCTTTAATGGGGTTCAAGGAAATGAAATCTACAACCTCAATAGGTTCTTCAACATTTTCTGGGCAGATGATAACAAACTATCTGATGTCCTGGATGCATGGACCCCTACCAACAGAAACACCAGCATACCACGTTCCACCACCTTGGACCAGGCGGAGAACAGGGCACCTTCTTCCTTCTTTGTAGAAGATGGCTCTTACCTCAGACTGAGAACCCTTGAAATAGGCTACACGGTCTTGAGTGGAAAAGACAGTGGTCCCATCTCGGACTTAAGATTCTTTGTAACGGGCCAAAATCTGCTAACCCTTACTGACTACTCGGGCTATGATCCTGATATTTCTTCCACTAATGGAGGTAGAGCCAACAGAGACGCTGGTTTCTTCGGGAACAGGCCTGATGTAAACCCCCTTCTAGGTAGAGGGCTTGATGCAAGAGCATATCCTAATTCACGTACATTCATTTTGGGAGTCCAGGCTACTTTCTAACTCAAACAGTAAAAACCTTTCATATAATGAACAAGAAAAATATTTTATATACCTCGGTCTTGCTGACGCTGCTCTGTTTTGCGAGCTTGAGCTGTAATGAAGACCTCCTAGATCAGGTAAACACGAACACCGTGTCTACTGGTAATTTCTGGCAAACTGAAGAAGATGCCCAACGGGCTGTAAATGGGATGTTCCACCCCATCACAAATACCTTTTTTTGGGGGAGAATTATCCATACAGGTGCTATGCTCCGCTCAGATGCCTTTAACATTAGGCCTTTTGGAGTAAACACGGCTATGTCTACCCTACAGGGAACACCAGGAGTAGCTAGATGGAGTACCGAGCTGTGGCAGGAGCCTTTCAAGGCTATCTACCGCGCCAATGCTATTTTGGAGAATGTTACTTCTGATATTCCCAATTCCAGTCTTTACCTGGGTCAGGCTTACTTTATGAGGGCCTTATCTCACTGGTACCTGGTAAATCTATACAGAAATATCCCACTGGTTACTAAAACGCCAGAAACCAATGAGGAATTTTTCCCTACGCAGGCTGATCCTGCTCAGGTATGGGCACAGATTATTGCAGACCTAGAGCAGGCAGAGTCTCTACTCCCTAATACCTGGAGTGGGGAAAATCTAGGAAGGCCTACCTCTGGCTCAGCTACTGCCCTAAAGGGAAAATCTCATTTATACATAGGAAATTGGGCTGAAGCAGAAGCTGCCTTTTCACGTGTCATCAATAGCGGTACCTACAGCCTACTTCCGTCAGCACAGTACCAGGATAACTTTGGCCAGGTTAATGAGAATAATAGCGAGTCTATCTTTGAGCTTCAGTACCTGGGGGCAGAATCATTCTCATGGGGAGTAGATATTCCTGGTGTAGGAACCCTTGGAAACTACCACATTGACTATGCCCCCCCAACTAAGTCTCCTGACCAGTCTCACTTTGTGAATAGCTGGGTAAGGGACCTGTTTGAAGCTAATGGGGAAACCATCAGGAGAGATGCTACTCTCGCGTATGACTATTCTGGTTCCACAGGATATGGAGGGTTACCTTACCTGGAAGATTTTGCCGGGGATATAGAAGTAGCCAATACTGACGAAATGGAGCCCATTTTTACCAGAAAATATGCCGGCATGGACATAGGTACCAGAGAGAATGTAGATTTCCTGGGAACTAATGTAGGAAATAACTGGCGTGTCATCCGTTATGCTGATGTACTGCTTATGATGGCAGAAGCGCTGAATAACCAAGGAAAAACTGCAGAAGCAGAAGGATTTATAAACCAAGTAAGAACACGCGCACAAGTAGCGCCTATCTCTGGGCTTTCTCAAGCTGAAATGACACAAGCCATTATAGATGAGAGAGTACTAGAACTTACCGGTGAAGGGCATAGGTTTTTCGACCTGGTAAGATGGGGACTAGCAGATGACTATCTGGGAAGCACTTCCCTGCACGGAGATCATCCTAAGTCCCTTAGCGGAGGGGTATTCCAGGTAGGACGTGATGAGTATCTCTGGATTCCGGTCTCAGAACTTAGTGCCAATGATAAACTGGTTCAAAACCCAGGATATTAATTCGAGTAGTAGAATCTGACAGTTTCACTTTAGATCATCCCCTGTTAGCAGGGGATGATTTTATCCTCTTAAGGTAACACACATATCCTATGAATAGCCTAATCATCCACTACCATAACCGTTAGCTGTGAATATTCAA
>JBCCLI010000544.1:0-3783 GCA_039026975.1 Bacteroidota bacterium
CAGTATACATCTCCAGATGAGGGAAGAGGGCTCTTTTTGCCTGAAACCAGCCTGTACTATTTTCTTGTAAGTCATAGTGCTGCAGCCGGATTCCACTAAGAAGCAGAATAAACCAGAAGGCTCCATACAAGAGATAAGAAAGGGGTTTCATAATTTCACGCTTAGGCCAAATGTATGGATTATCGTGCTAAAATCTTGGCGTCTTAGCAGCTTTGCTTGAAATGGATAGGGATATCAAGGTAGAAAAAATCCTCATATAATTTAATAGGTACAGAGAGCGGAAGAAGAACTAAAGTAGGGCTCAGTGTAACTAAACTGGCACAGATGAATTAGAGGTATTGGTATTACCTACCCAATTTTCAAGCTTGATATCAGAAATGCGTTCAAGGTGCTTAACATTATTAGTTACCATAATCATTTCATGGGCTATGGCAGAACAGCCTATGAGTAAGTCGAAATCAGGAATAAGATTTCCCTCTTTTTGAAGTCGTACTTTTTCTTTTGCAAACAACGGAAAACATGGAAAAATAGGAATGGACTGAAAAAGGGATTCTACCTGTTTCACCTGGGCCATACTTTTGGTAGTTTTTGTGCTTTTGGAAGCCCCATACATCAGTTCTAATAATGATATTTCTGAGATAAAGCATTGGTTAGGACCTACAGCTTGAATGTGGTCTCCAATGTTATATTTTCCTTGAAGAAAGTAAATGCAAATATCTGTGTCTAGTAAGTAGGCGGGCATGTTTACAAAACAATATTTTTCTCAGATGCACTTCTGGCTTTCAATATTTCTTCAGCTAACGAATCAGAAGAATCCTTCCAGGCTCCTCCAAGTTCTTCCAAGAGAAGAGCTTTATCAACTGGGGATGATTTTACTTCTTCTTTAATGGCTTCAGTAAGCTGTGATAAGAGTTCTAGCTTACCCTCTATACTAAGGTTTTCAATCAATCGGAGAAAGTTGTTGGTCAGAACTTGATCCATATATTTGAAGGTTATTTATCTGTTTAGGAAATCTTTTGATGCTTGAATATCATTCATTAAGTCAGCTTCATCATAGTTGAAAGGAATACTGCGAGATGCTAGAAAATCTTGAAACTGTATATAGGCCATTCCAGTAAATCGCGCAGTTTGTCCCAAAGACCATACTTTTTGCTGGTACAGTACGGAGGCTACTTCAATCCTGATAGTCTGGGCTAGTTACTCATCAGCAGGATTTATATCTGGGATTTGAATAGTTAACACATTCTGAAGATACGTTTTTTTACCAGAATAGATTAACCCTATTACAGCTAACAGCTTCTTAATTGACAGAAGTATCCAAAGTCTCTGGATTTTCCATTTAACTTTATTGCTTTGAGAACCTCAATGAACTTGGAGGGAAAGCTCTTAAAGCATATTCTATAAAAGAATAATAACTTGTGCCTCCACTTACAAACTACAGATGAAAAGGATACTCATTATACTCGCAGTGATTTTGGTGTTGGCAGGAGGTGCATGGTGGCTATTTGGAGATCAATTCTCAGGAGAAAAGCCCCTCATCAGTGAGGAGGATAGAGCTGCTGTGAGGCTCATGCCGCTTCCTGCCAGCCTAGAATTATCAGATAAAAAGTTTTCTCTCGGGAATGGTGTAAGCCTCAGAATGGAAGGCTATCCAGATGCAAGAATCCAGAAAGGGGTAGACAGGATGATGGACGTCTTGGGAGTAGATGTTGCGGAGAATAGCCCCCAGACTCTTCAAATCATTTGTGTAGAAGCAGTGCCTGATCCTCTTCCTCTAAAGGTAGATGAATCTTACCGCTTATCTGTTGCTGCCCAAAGAATTACGCTGATTGGGAATACTCCTTTGGGCGTCCTGCACGGCCTGGAAACCCTGATACAGCTAGCGACTGAAGGAGAGAACGGATTGTATATCCCGGGACTAGAGTTGACAGATCAGCCTAGATTCCCATGGAGGGGAATGATGATAGATGTCAGTAGGCACTGGATTCCTAAGGAAATCATACTCCGTCAGCTAGATGCGTTGGCAGCAGTCAAAATGAATGTTTTTCACTGGCACCTATCAGATGACCAGGGCTTCCGAGTAGAAAGTAAAGGTTGGCCCTTACTTCATGAAATAGGGAGCGGGGGTGATTACTACCCCCAGGCAGATATACAGGAAATAGTCAGCTATGCCCACGATAGAGGGATTAGAGTAGTCCCTGAATTTGATATTCCCGGCCATGCTACAGCTATCATAGCTGCTTATCCTGAACTAGGCAGCGGAAAAGGAGGGGAGGTGGCAGTATCAGATAGTTTTGGGATACATGTAGAGGTGATGAACCCTAGTAGTCAAAAAACCTATGCTTTTTTAGATGGGCTGATAGAAGAAATGGCAGGCTTATTTCCTGATCCATATTTTCACATAGGAGGAGATGAAGTGAATCCTACGCATTGGGAGGAAAACCCATCCATCCAGGCTTTCATGCAAGAGAAAGAGCTGGAAGATACAGAAGCGTTACAAGCGTATTTTAATAAGGAGATTCAGGCTATTCTCAAGAAACACGGTAAGAAAATGGTGGGCTGGGATGAAATTCTCCATCCGGAATTACCTAAAGACATAGTAGCCCAGGTGTGGAGAGATCATAGCAGTTTGTTAGAAGCTGCCCTGGGAGGAAACCAGGGGATCTTATCAGCGGGATACTATTTGGATTATAAACTTCCGGCAGCATTTCATTATGACGTAGACCCTATAAAAGTAAAGGGAGGGATTACCATAGAGCCCGATAGCATTTGGCGGCATTGGGATTTAGAATTGAAGGTAAGAGGGAATATCATGGAAAGCGAGATCACCCTTTTTGGGCAGGGAGAGAACCTGCGGGGCGTAATGAGTACCATGGGAAATTACACTACTATGGAGGATCCTAGCTTAGAGAATGATGTGTTGACCTTCCAATTGACTACCCAGTTTGGAACTGCAGATTTTGAGGGAGAAATCAAGGAAGATTCTCTCCTGGGGAATATGAGTTTATCCATTATAGCGCTGGAAGCTTTAGGGAAGGAAACGGGGAGCTCAGATATAGTGGGTTCCTCCCCTCCAGAGCTGAAGCGTGTACCGGAGCTGACAGAAGAAGCCAAGGCCAGAATCCTGGGAGGGGAAACCTGTATGTGGCTAGAGGTAGCTGATCAAACCAACTTAGAATCACGGCTGTGGCCTAGGACTGCCGCCATAGCCGAAAAACTCTGGTCGCCACAGGAGTTAACGAGGAATGTGGAGGATATGTATAGGAGAATGAACCTCATGAGCCAATATCTGGATCTAATAGGGCTGCAGCATCTGAAGTCATCAGATATTATTCTTTCGAGTATAGTGGGTTCAGATAGCATTCAGCTCTTGCAGGAGCTGGTTTCAGTAGTAGAAGAAGCCAAATATTATGAGCGACATTCCCAGACCATGATTGGACAGCGTACTTCCACCCCTCTGAATAAGTTGGTGGATGCCACCTATCCGGAAAGTGAAGTGGCTAGGCAATTCTCCATGAAAGTAGATGCCTTTCTGGCTGACAGTCTACACGAAACACATAAAGCTTCCTTACGAGAGCAGCTAGTTAAGTGGAAGGAAAACCAGCAAGCACTGCAGAAACAGATTCCCATGTTTGTACGGGATCGGCAAAATATCATGGCTCATTCCCAAAACCTGGAACGGGTAGCTGATGTAGGTATCCAACTGATAGACGCCATTAGCAATCAAACAAATCTTTCTGAGGCGCAAAAGGAGAGCTGGCAACTCATCCTCCATGAAGCTAC
>JBCCLI010000545.1:0-3735 GCA_039026975.1 Bacteroidota bacterium
ACATGACAACCTCCTCCAGGTAAAGGAAACCGTAGTAAGCATAGTAAACTACCCTATGGTGGAGCAAATGTCTCTTTCCAGTACAGCCTATGAAAAAGGGGTAAACGAATTTGTAAAAGCGGGCTTTACTCAAATTCCTTCTGATAAGGTCAAACCACCCAGAGTAGGAGAAGCGCCCGTTTCTTTCGAGGGTGTCGTAGATGATATGATTGAGCTGGGCAAAGAAGGGGGAGCCGGGAATCTGGTCGTTTGTAGAGTAGTTCAGATACATCTCCGAAATGAGTACCTGGATGAAGAAGGAAAACTGGATCCTCTTAAACTGAACCTAGTGGGGAGAATGGGCGGCATCTGGTACACCAAGACCAATCAGGAAAGCATGTTTGAAATTCCCAAGCCACTCAGAACAAAGGGAATTGGGGTGGACCAGCTGCCTAAAGGAATCAGAAATTCTGACATACTTACAGGAAACAACCTGGGTAGGCTAGCCAACATAGAGCAACTCCCTTCTAAGGAGGAGATCCAACTGACCCTAGAAGAGACCAAGCTGAATCTCTCCCTGGAAAAGTTGGCGCAGCTCCCGGAAAATGAACAGCTACCTGGCAGACACTTCCTTGCCAAAGAGGTTCTGGAAGCAGGAGACCTTATGGGTGCCTGGGCGGTTTTGCTGTCCTGATACTTTCTCTTTGCGGCTTTGCGTGACATTTTTTCACGCAAAGCCGCTAAGCCGCGAAGGTCTTTCGACACTAAACAGATGGGTGAATCATAGAACTTTATTCCCATGCATGGAATTTTATTCTCATTATTCTTACCTTTGTTTATGCGGGTTGTAACGCCAAGGAGACTAACGAAATTCTCCACTAAATACACCCAGGCAAAACTTCCTTTACTTTACTGGTACGAGAAAACTAAAAAAGCTAGCTGGAGAAACTTCTCAGACATAAAACAGGACTTTCCTTCCGTTGATTATGTAGGGAATAACCGATTCGTTTTTAACATTAAAGGCAACGATTTTAGGCTAATTGCAATTATCATTTTCGTCTCTCAAAAGGTCTACATAAGGTTTATTGGTACTCATTAGGATTATGCTAAAATTGATGCAAGAAATATCTGATTGATATATGCTAAGCAAGGAAACATATAAAAAGGCTCTTGAGAGAATGGATGAACTCCTCTTGATAGTTGGGAATGAAACAAATTCAGATTCTCCGGAATTTAAGGAGCTGAACATACTTTCAGATAAGATTGCTGATTACGAGGAGAAGCATTATTCCTTTGAGCCAAAAAACCTAAAGGAAATGCTGGAACTGAAAATGTACCAGCGAAAACTTAAGCAGAAAGATTTAGCTGCACTTCTAGATACTACCCCTTCAAGAATCAGCGAGATTATGAATGGGAAGCGTCAACTTACCTTTGAGCTGGCAAAGGCATTACACCTCAAGCTACAGATAGATGCAGAGTTTCTTCTTAGAAGCTAGCTTTACCTGGTTGCTGCAGCATGAATCGCATCTAACAGATTATTCTCTTCCCGTGTGTCATTGCTAAGCTGCCAAAACATAATACCGCCTAACCCATTATCCTGCACGAATTCCGTTTTCATTCTCACTGAAACGGTATCATCATAAGAAATGAAGATACTGTCAGCCGGATTATAGAGGTAAGGTGCCTGTGCAATAGAATCCCAGTAACGGGTATACCCATTCTTCTCCTCAAACTCATCCCGAATCTGACTATACCCACTCCAGCCGATATGCGCTCCGCTGTTCGGCTGATAAAGACCATTTCCCTGTGGAGGAACGCCCTTCCAGGCTCTCCCATAAAAGGCAGCTCCTATCACGATTTTTTGAGGATCTATTCCGTTCTCCATACAAAAGTTGGTGATATGCTCAGCTGATCCCGGTGACCAGCTGAGTCCCTTTTCTGCCATGGCTGCTTGTCTATCCTTCACATATTCTATAGCAGGGTATGGCGCTATGTCCTCCGCCCTGATCCATCCTAATGGCGTATGATGCCCGGTGTAAGGCGTGTAAATGGTCACCTGATCATAGGTCATCACATTCATATAGTCAATGACTGGCATGACCTTATCCAGCTCAATATTATCATAATATCTCTCCCAGCCTGCCGAGGCAAAGGTGAGTGTTTGAGCTCTATCCAACTGATCCAGTCCGGCTCGTAACTCCTGCATCAAAGCTGTGAAGTTTTCCTTGTCTTCCGGTCTGGCCATGGTTCCTGCTCCCGATATGCTGGGGTACTCCCAGTCAATATCCAGTCCATCCAGGCCGTATTTCTTGTTGAAGGCTACCGCACTTTCCACAAAAGCTTTTCGTGTCTCAGGAGTTAGGGCCATGTCAGAAAAGCCATCTGCTCCCCATCCTCCACATGCTATCATCACCTTTAGATCTGAGTGAGCAGAATCCCTCTGAGCTACCAGTTCACTGAGGATAGGACCTGCCTTTTCTTCATTTCTGAAAGCCATTTCCCCATCTATCACATGCGTAAAGGAATAAATGATGTGGGTGAGTTGCTCAAGAGGGAGATCTCTGGGTTGGTAATTTTCTTTTGGGACGTAATAAGCCATTACGGCTGTTGAGGTATCTACTACTTCAGGTTCAGATTTTTGAGGCTCACATGCCACAAAAAGTAGGGGAATTACTAGTAAGGATAAGTATCTCATGGGGTTTGGGTTGGTCTTTATTAAGAAGAAACCTGTAGCCTGTTATTCTACCAACATTTAGCATTCCTTTTTAACAGTATTCATTTAACTATTCTTCCTCTTTTTTTGCATGAGCATGAAGATTGCAGATGTGCAGGCGTATTGGTTACGTTGCCCTATCCCCCAACCCAAACAACACAGGTCTGATTATGGTCTCCTCACCAACTTTGACATGACCTTAGTGGTCATCACTACGGAAGATGGGCAGCAGGGATTTGGGGAAGCCAAAGCAGCAGTGGGGTCATCTGGGGTATGCGCTTCCATAGTTACTTGTGTGGAGAATGAATTAAAGCCCATCCTCATAGGACAGGATGCCAGAAATATCAATGAGCTGTGGGAAAGGATGTATAACGGGACGAGGGATCATTACGCCATGAAAAGAGGGAGAGTTTTCCCTATTCTGGGTAACAGAGGCCTAACGGTTTCTGCCATCAGCGGAGTAGATATGGCCCTGTGGGACCTATTGGGAAAATCACTGGGGGTACCTGTAGTACAGCTATTAGGCGGAGCCATCAGACCTAAAATGGAAGCCTATGCCAGTGGAGGCTGGGCAGGTGCAGATAAGATAGGTGAACAGCTTTCTTCCTATACAGCCAAAGGTTTCAATGCAGTAAAGATGCGCGTAGGCGTCATGGATGAAACAGTTGCTTATAGCATCAAAAGAGTGCAAGCCGCCAGGGAAGCCCTGGGACCAAATATTAAAATCATGACAGATGCGCACGGGACCTTCAGTGTTCCCGAAGCCAAGCAATACTGCAGAGGAGTTGAGGATTGTAGCCTGTACTGGTTTGAGGAGCCCATTTCCCCGGATAACAAAAAAGGATCCGCTGAGGTCCGAGCTACGACCAGCATTCCCATAGCTGCCGGAGAAAGCGAATTCACTAGGTTTGAAATCAGAGACCTGATCGATCATAGGGCGGTAGATGTGGTACAGCCAGATGCGGCCATTATTGGGGGAATAAGTGAAGCCTGGCGGGTATCGGCTCTGGCGGCTGCCTACCAACTGGAGCTAGCACCTCACT
>JBCCLI010000546.1:0-3715 GCA_039026975.1 Bacteroidota bacterium
AGGGAACTATCTCTGACTAATGATTCACTTCGCACAGTTAATTACGCCTACCAAAGAATTATAGAAATACAGTCTACTGAACTAGCATCCGTAAGAAGTGAGAATAAACAGCTGTATGGGGAAAGCATTCAGATGAAAGAATCCCTGACAGGCCTGAGGAACAAGACCACCTTAGCAGAACAAGAACTAGCCAAAGCGGAAAGGGAACTCAAACTCCTAAAAGGTGCCATGAAAGAGCTGGGTACTAAATTTGCCGATATGAAAATCTCCTTTGAGGCTAAGTGGGACTCTATCAGAAGTAGAAATAACCGCTTAAGTGGCAGCACCCGGGAACAGCAAGTAAGGATAGCAAAACTACAACGAGAAAAGAGCGCCCTGGAAAACAGGCTGGTGCAACTTGAGAAACAAAACAGCAGCGGCTCTGATGAAGAGTTAGCCATCTACAAAACTAAGGTGCAAGAACAGCAGGTAAAACTAGCCCAGCTACGCGCTGAAAAAGACAGGATGAAAAGGAAGTTCAACGCTACCACACAGTTGCAGTCTGACAGCATTCTCCAATTACAAGCGGCCCTTTTTGCCATTAGTGATCTGCAAGAAGAGGAGAGGGAAATCAGTTCTCCTTTATTAAAAGAGCCTACTGCTCCTTTAATGGGTAATTCTCAAGAACTACAGGATTCCCTCCTTATGATTAAGCAGCAGTTACATTCTACCAAAGAAAAAAATGCTACCCTAAGCAGGAACTTGAAGGAGCTAACAGCTACCAGAAAAAGTTTTGTAGATAGGTTACAGGGCCAGCTGAGAGAGGTAGAGGAACAGTTATCTGTACGAGAAGGCTTAATCAACTATATGGGCAGGGAAGTGGATAGCTTAAAAAGCGTGCTGGCTAGCATGTCCACTCCTGAGCAGAAAGAAGTACCTGCAGTTTCAGCTGATCAAGTAGAAAAACTGGCAGCCATGCAACAAAGAATAGATCGGCTGAACATAGAGAATGAAAGTCTTTCCGAACAAATAGAGTCAAACGTTAACTTCATCAGCTTGACGCTAGGAGAGAAAGAACTGCTAGAAAGCCAGCTACAACAGCGGGAAAAAGAACTACAGCAACTTCAGGCAGAACTATTAGCCAGTCAACAAGCAGTTCCTACTAAGAAGCCCGGTAAGTATACAGCAGACAGCCTAGTTATTTATCGTCAAAAGCTCAGATCATTACGAGAGGAGCTAAGCCTGGACCTGGCTAATGATAAAAAGAGACTGGAGATCTTTCAAACACAGAATGATGAACTGAAAGATAAAGTAATGGCCCTTCAGACAGAATTAGCTTACACAGAAAGAGACCTCAAGACTAATCAGGCTAAGCTACTATCCCTGGAAAGTAAGCAGAAGAACATCACTCAACTCCAACAGCAACTTAATAGCAAAGAAGAGCTGATCAAGCAAAAAGAAGCCTATCTGGAGCATAAGCTAGGGAAACTTGGAAGTTTAGAAGGCTTTCAGAAAAGACTGAAGGAGAAAGAAAATCGTCTACAAATGTGGGAACAGCGCCTAAAACAGAAGAGCAGCCAGTCAGGAGAGTAAATGGTCTCCCACTAATAAGGAAGAGATCCATGTTATTCCATAAGGTAATTGGAATAGGATAAGTGGTAGAGAAAGTAGACATTCCAGTGTTACCGTCCATTACTATCATGAAAAGACCTATTTTCTTTTCACTCCTACTTCTTGTAATATTCTCCTTTTCCCACTCACTATCAGCACAGAATTATGAGACTGCCCTCAGTCTACGGGCAGGAACTGCCAGTGGAGTAGGTATTAAGAAAGTCCTTGGGAGAGGGAGTCCCTTCGCAGTAGAGGCATTGGCGTTATATAGGTTAGGAGGTGCCAGAGCAGTAATTTTATTTGAAGGTCATGTGGAGCTGTATGATGGAGGCTATTTAGTCCTGGGGGCCGGAGGCCATGGGGGATATAGATTTGTATCTGTAGAGAATAGAAACTTTCCCGTGGCAGGCCTGGATGCTATCATAGAGTATGAGCATGAACTATATAATGCACCCATAGTCATGGGACTGTACTTTAAGCCTCATTATGAATTCCTGATTCCACAACTATTTTACACCCATAACATAGGCTTATCCGTCAAAATTCTCATGGATTAGTGATTACCTATTTCAGGGGATTTAGGGATTCGCTGTAGTAAGTGGAAACAGTCCCATCTTATTCCCTTCTTCTAATAGACGGGAAACCGCCTTATTCCCTTTTTCTCCTAAGTTTAGGGAGAATGAATTAACGTAGAGGTCTATATGGGCTTTCATAATGGCATCCTCCATTTCCTGGGCATATTCCCTTACAAAGGGCATACTATTCTCAGGCTGGTCAAAAGCGGCCTGCACACTTTCTCGCAAAATAGCTTCCAGCTGTAGGATGGTCTCCTTACCTAGAGAGGTCTTGGCTACTATCCCTCCCAGCGGAATGGGAAGCTGGGTTTGGGACTCCCAGTATTCTCCAAGGTCTATAATGGACTGAAGGCCATGCTGCTGGTACGTAAATCTATTTTCGTGAATGATCACTCCCGCATCTATGGTTCCTTCCGCTAGTGCAGGCATGATCTCATGAAAGAGCATTTCTTTCTTTTTGGGGAGATTAGGAGCAAAGAAATTGAGGAGAAGGTTAGCTGTAGTATAGGCCCCTGGAATCCCTACAGTAAGATCTCCTTTGAGAATATCCTCCCTACTGTAAGGGGCTTTAGAGATAAGAAGCGGCCCACATCCAAAGCCTAAGGCACTTCCTGATTGTAGAAGAGTATACTGATCCCTGATTCTCCCAAAGGTGTTATAAGATACTTTCACTACATCTAATTCACCTGCCATAGCCATCCTATTCAAATGAAGGATATCAGCCATGGTCACCTCAAAGGTAAACCCTGCCGTGTCCACTTTATGGTGAACCATAGCATCAAACATGAAGGTATCATTAGGGCAGGTAGAGAATCCTAGCTTTATGGTAGGCATAGATCTTTTTTAGCAATAACGATTCATAGCCCGTTTAGTTCTTGTCTGACCAGCCGGTCCAGCCCGGCCCTCTGACCACTCTTCCCGGGGTAGCTCCGGTGTGTTCACCCTCCTCAAGCACCTGTACTCCATTTACCCATACGTGCATCACACCTGTAGCATACTGGTGGGGATCATCAAAGGTAGCATGATCTTGTATGGTAGCAGGATCAAAAATCACTACATCCGCATAATTCCCTTCTCTCAAAAACCCTCTCTTCCTCAGCTTTAAATGAGTAGCAGGCATACCGCTCAGCTTATGGATAGCTTCTTCTAATGAAATGAGCTGCTCTTCCCTCACATACTTTCCTAGCAACCTGGCAAAATTACCATAGGCCCTGGGGTGAGGATTAGCCTTCAAGAAATTCCCCTCCGGTGCCAGCGAGGCAGCATCCGACCCGAAGCTCATCCAAGGAAGGCCTATTTTTTTCTGAATATTTTCTTCACTCATAAGAAAATAGACTGTGCCTACCCTACTCTGGTCTTCTATTACTAAGTCCATGGCTGTTTCTTCAGGACTTTTCCCTCTCTCTTCCGCTACTTGGGCTAGCGTCATTCCCGTATATTTCTTAAGGTCTAGATTATTAAACCCTACCAATAACAGCTTATCTGCTGAGCCTGCTGCATAGTATAGATTCTCCCAATCCTCCCCTTCCTGTCTCATCTCTGTAGCCACT
>JBCCLI010000547.1:0-3707 GCA_039026975.1 Bacteroidota bacterium
CTTAACGCTAGCCTGTGCCAGGTGCCACGACCATAAATATGATCCTATTTCCCAAAAAGAGTACTACGAGCTTTTCAGTTTCTTCAATAACATTAATGAGACAGGTCAAATATCATGGGATAATACTACTCCTTCCCCTACTCTCTTACTTCCCTCTAACAGCCAACAAAAAGTCATGGCGGATTTATCCAAGCAAGTCAAAAATGCTGAAGATAAACTAGTCTCTATTTCTCATGAAGAAACCGAAGCTATCCAAAACTGGATTCAGCAGACTTCTTACCAAAAGATATCCTCATTACGCCCCAAAAAGAACCTGATAGCTTCCTATAGTTTGGAGAGCCCTTCCTTGAGAAATAGCCAAAACCCTAAACAAAAGGCTAAGATGGATAGGGAATTCTCAGAAAAGGAAATCCCACACTTAGTCAAAGGATACAAGGGGAAGGGGCTTCAGTTAGATGGAGATGCATGGCTAGATCTGCAGGGAATTGGTGTTTTTAAGCGGAATCATTCTTTTAGCATAGGGCTTTGGGTAAATATTCCCGAAGAGACAACTGATGGTGTCATTTTTCACAAGAATAAGGGAAGCAGGTTACACGCTTACAGGGGATTTCATCTTTTTCTTAAAGAAAATAAATTAGAATGGATGATGGCCCATGTCTACCCTGATAATGCCCTGATTGAAACTACCCTTGCAGAAATCCCTAAAGGAAAGTGGGTGCATCTAATGGTAACTTATGATGGTTCCAGCAGCACTAAAGGGAGCAGAATATTTATCAATGGACAAGAGGCAAAGACAGAGGTAACCATAGATAATCTATACAAAGATATCGTATTCCATAAGCTTACTGACATCATTTACAATGGAGCTGTGGAACCTAATCTTCAAATAGGCGCCAGATGGAGAGGAAAAGGGTTGAAGGACGCATTAGTAGATGAAATCATGGTTTATGACCTTGAGTTATCTCCTGTAGAGGTTCTTACCATTGCAAAGCCGGAAAGATGGGAAGAATTGATTGCTGCTCCATCTACTACGCTTTCCTCTGATCAGGAGCACTTACTAACAGCGCATTACCTAAATACCCTCTCGCCGGACTACCAGGCTGAGAAAAAGCATCTCCATGACTTACGTACAGCTCTGGTGGATAGCATGGAATATGTCAAGGAGGTGATGGTACTCAAGGAAATGGATACCCCCAGGAAATCCTTTGTACTCAACAGAGGAGTCTATGACGATTATGGAGAGCCTGTTTCTCCTAATACCCCCGCAAGCGTCATGCAAATGCCTGATTCCTTCCCCAAAAATAGATTAGGACTAGCAAAATGGCTCACACACCCGGAAAATCCTTTGACAGCCAGAGTAGCGGTTAATAGATATTGGCAAAATTACTTTGGCAGAGGGCTGGTTAATACGACTGAAGATTTCGGAAATCAGGGAGAATTACCTTCCCATCCTAAGCTACTGGACTGGCTGGCCATACAATTTGTGGAGTCTGGTTGGGATGTGAAAGCATTACAAAAACTTATTGTGATGTCGGCCACCTACAGGCAAAGTTCATTTACCTCAAAAGAGGTTAGAGAGAAGGATCCTGACAATAGACTTTTAGCCAGAGGACCGAGTGCCCGACTCAGCAGTGAAATGATGCGGGACAATGCCCTGGCGGCAAGTGGGCTGTTAAACCCAAGCTTGGGGGGAGAAAGTGTTAAGCCTTACCAGCCTGAGGGGCTTTGGGCCTTGAACTTTGATCCCTACAAGCAAGACCACGGGACAAACTTATACAGGAGGAGTATGTATACCATTTGGCGTAGGACAGTCCCTAATCCTACCCTCGCTACCTTTGATCAACCTGAAAGGAGCATCTGTTCTGTAAGAAGGCAAAAGACTAACACCCCTCTTCAAGCCTTGGTCCTCCTCAATGACCCCACCTTTCTGGAAGTAGCCAAGGTGATGGGAGCCCAAATGGCCACTGAAACTGATAAGGAAAAAGGTATCCTCTCTGCCTTCCAAAAGCTTACCGGCAGGCCTCCTATATCTGAAGAACTCAGCTTACTGAAAGAGCTTCAAAGAACAGAATACCAGAACTTTCTTCAGAATAGAGAGAAGATGAAAGGCTGGCTATCAGCTGGAGAATATCCTATTGATCAGTCCCTCGAACAAGAGCTAGTAGCTTCCTATGCGGTGGTAGCTAGTGCTATTATGAACGCTGACGCAAGTATAACCAAAAGATAACCCTTCTTCATTTGCCATCATGGACCAAGACTTTCACAAACTAGCATCTCACATTAACAGGCGTCAGTTCCTGACTAAGACCTCTCTGGGACTTGGCGCACTAGCCTTGGGGAATCTGCTGAATGCACAAACCTCAGTAGCTCCTCAAAACCTGGAGAACTTGAGAAAGGGTGGCTTACCTGGGCTTCCCCATTTCACGCCAAAAGCGAAAAGAGTCGTATATCTATTTCAGAGTGGAGGACCTTCACAGTTCGAAACATTTGATTATAAACCCGGACTGAAAAAACTCTTTGGAACTGATTTACCCCCGTCTGTTAGAAAGGGACAGAGGCTCACCAGTATGAGTGCTTCACAGTCTTCCCTTCCTATAGCCCCATCCATCTATGAATTTCAGCAATACGGAAAAAGTGGCGCCTGGGTAAGTGAATTGATGCCCTATACGGCAGGAATAGTAGATGATATCTGTATCATCAAATCCATGTTTACAGAACAGATAAACCATGATCCTGCTATTACCTTCTTCCAAACCGGTCATCAACTTGCGGGCAGACCTTCCATAGGCGCATGGGTAAGCTATGGACTAGGTTCTGATAATGATAACCTTCCGACCTTTATCACCCTCGTCTCTAAACATGGAGGGGGCCAACCCCTATATGCACGACTTTGGGGAAATGGATTTCTTCCCACAGAACATCAAGGCGTTCAATTCAGGTCCGGGAAGGAACCTGTTCTATTCTTAAATAATCCGGAGAATTATGATGGAGAAGACAGGGCCAGAATGCTATCCTACCTGAAAAGGATGAATGAAATCCAATATGACAGCTATGGAGACCCTGAGATTACTGCCAGAATAGCTCAGTACGAAATGGCCTTTCGAATGCAAACTTCTGTACCAGAGGTAACTGACTTATCAGATGAACCTGAGTACATCTTTGATATGTATGGCGAGGCTAGTAGGGATCCTGGCTCATATGCAGCAAACTGCCTGTTGGCCAGAAGGCTGTTAGAAAAAGGAGTGAAGTTTGTCCAGTTATACCAGAGAGGTTGGGATCAACACATAGGCTTGCCAGGTGGCATCAGGAATCAGTGTAAAATGACGGATCAACCTACTGCCGCTTTACTTAAAGACCTCAAGCAAAGAGGGATGTTAGAAGATACACTCGTTATTTGGGGCGGGGAATTTGGTAGAACGGTATATTCTCAGGGAAAGCTTACCCCCACCAATTATGGGAGAGATCACCATCCCAGATGTTTCGCTATGTGGATGGCTGGAGCTGGAGTAAAAGCTGGTATTACCTATGGAGAAACAGATGAATTCAGCTATAACATCACCCAAAACCCCGTTCATGTTCATGACTTTCATGCCACACTCCTCCATCTCATGGGAGTAGATCATGAAAGACTCACCTTCAAACATCAGGGAAGGAGATACCGCCTGACAGATGTTCACGGTCATGTAGTTAAGGATATTTTAACCTAA
>JBCCLI010000548.1:0-3706 GCA_039026975.1 Bacteroidota bacterium
GCAAACTCTCTTAGGTTACGTCTCGCTAACAGGCAGGCCGCTAAGAAAGCGGGAGAATCTACTGCCATCTTTGAGGAGATCCTTTCTAATCCTACTCAGTACCCCATTTTTACCAGCAATGAAGATTATGCATTCATTGTCCATGAGGCCAGGCTGGGAGACAATAATAATAATGCTTGGCATGAGATCATGGTTGTTGATGGTAGGGAAGACTGGTCTATTAGTGAGACGCTCATAGATGCTATGACGGATGGGGCCGGAAACCCTACAGATCCCAGAATTACTGTGTATGCTGAAACGGCCATTGCCGGAGACTTTGAAGGCTTATTCTCAGGTGCTATCAATGGTCTCCCTGAGGCTGACGCAAGTGTGTACATCAATACTGCCTCCAGACCTGGAAAATTCTTTTCTCAGGAAAGAGCCCCGGTATTCCTAATGACCTACAGTGAGCTACTGTTCATTCTAGCAGAAGCTGCGCTAGATGGAGAGTATACCAGAGGAAAAACAGCCGGAGAATATCTCGCAGAAGCTATTCAGGTATCCTTTGCCCAATATGGACTGGAAATGCCGGCTGATTATATGAATGATAAAGCAGTAAGTAAGGAGACCATCATGACTGAGAAGTGGAAAGCCATGTTTAGCATGGGCGTTGAAGCCTGGACAGAATATAGAAGAACAGGCTATCCGGCATTAAGCCCAGTATCTCCTCTGGCTATCTTTGAGAATGACGGTCAGGTACCTACCAGACTCAGGTATCCAGAATCAGAATATTCACTCAACGGCGCAAATGTGGAAAACGGAGCAACGTTAAATGGGGGTCCCGACAATAAGCTCACTAAACTCTGGTGGGCAGAGTAAGTCCTCTTTCATTGGGTAGCGAGAGGCTACCCAATGTTTTCCCTTAGTTCAATTTATAACTGAATTCTCATGAAATACTTATCATATATTACTAAAACCCTGATTTGTTTAGTCATCATGGCCACCCTCAGCAGTTGTGAAGAAGAGGAACTGGCCTTTGAAGTAGTAGCCTCCCCTGTCCTAGCAGTCTTTGAGAACACAGTCCCGGTAGAAGCAGGAAACATAAGCGTAACAGCTACTTTTTATGATCTCGATAAAAGTGGAATACTAGATAATAGCGTAGGCATAGACTCTGTCCCCATTAGTGGATTATCAGTAGATGTATTCATAAATGAAGCTACCCTACTAGGAAATCTGGTTACAGATGGAAGTGGCAAAACTACCTTTGAAACAGCCGCCACAAACTTACAAGGTTCCAGTAGGCTTGAATGGGTGGGAGAATTTGATGGTCAAAGTTTTCGGATTTATAAAAATCTCTAATGAAATCCGATGATCTATCAAAAAATCAGACAATTATCTCATATTCTAATAAAAATAGTTAACATATTCTGCTAACTTTGAGTTCTCAGAATACCACTCACTAATAGAAAACAGTATGTCTACTTCAATGAATCGTCGTAACTGGCTAAAGTCTTCAGCTGTTCTTGCTTCCGGCATGGCCCTTAGTCCAAGCCTCATGAATGCTGGACACGCTGCGTATAGGACTCCTGCTTCCAGCAGGATATGGGAAAGAAATCTATTTCTCCCTCCTGACATTAGTTCTCTCAAAGCCAGACTACTAGCAAACGAGAATCCCTATGGTCCTTCAGAAAAAACACGTCTGGCCATTATGGAATCTGTTCAAATGGGGAATAGATATGGACACATGGATGCTGCTAAGTTGAAAAAAATGCTGGCAGACCTGGAAGGTGTAACACCAGAGCATATTATGCTAGGTCCTGGTTCCTCTGATCTGCTGGAAAAAACAGCAATGGTAACGTGCATGAAAGGTGGAAATGTAGTTTCTGCTGATCCTGCTTATATGTCCTTGATACGTACTGCCATGGCCTTTGAGGCAGAATGGAAACCCGTCCCTCTAACTTCTGACTGGGCCCATGATCTTGATGGCATGAAAGAAGCTGTAGATAAGGACACCAAACTGGTATATATCTGTAATCCTAATAATCCTACGGGTAGTGTTACTGATACAGATAAGCTCAAAGCTTTCTGTGATGAAGTTTCTGAAAAGACGCCCATATTTGTGGATGAAGCTTATATGGAGTACCGTATGGAAGGGAGAAAAACTTCCCTCGTGGATATGGTGTCTGCCGGAAAAAATATCATAGTATGTAGAACCTTCTCTAAGGTTCATGGCATGGCGGGTCTTCGCGTAGGGTACATAGTAGCACTGCCTGAAACCCTTCAGATGATCAGGTCTATGGTAAGAAGTAATATGGGGATGTCTATTACCTCTCTGAAAGGAGCTATGGCCAGCCTGGAAGATACTTCCTTCCACACTATGACCCGTGATTTAACAAAAGACTGTCGTGAATACCTGGCTGGAGAGTTAACCAGTATGGGTATCACTTATATTCCTTCCACTACTAGCTTTATGATGTTCCCCCTCCAAATGGATGGAGAAGCGTATCTAGCGCAGATGTTTAGCAGTGGCGTAGGAGTTAGAGTCTTTGAAATAGATGACAAGCCCTGGTGTAGAGTAAGTATGGGAACTATGGATGAGATGAAACTCTTCACCCAAACCCTCAAATCAGTAATAGGATAATGTTCTTGCATAGCAGGTCTCCTATCAGGAGGCCTGCCTCCTTTAGTACGCTTTAGTTTAGTACACTTTAGTTTTTTTGATTGAGGTCATCCTTCCTGTTGCCCTCACAGCATTTCTTTGCTAACCACAAACCATACCTGTCATGACGCCGGCCGTACAAAAGACCTTATCCATTCTTCTTCTGATTGGAATAGGGATTCTAATGAAGAAAAAGATCAAGCAGAAAGAGCAGCTGGGAGGGATCAAAACCCTCATTCTAAGTATAGCCCTTCCTGCTACCATCTTCATTGCCCTCTTAAAGATCAAAATAGAGCCGGAACTCTTTATGCTGCCCATCATGGCGCTGATGTTTAACCTCATCATGTTTGGCGCTGCTTATTTGGTGTTACCCAAGTTAGGCATAGATAAGATGGGGGCAGACCATAAAACCCTCATGATGCTGTTTGGATCACTGGCTCCTGGCCTCTCCTGCTTCCCCTTTATCGTACAATACCTGGGAGAAGAAACCTTAGCCTGGGCAGCATTAGCTGATGTAGGAAATAAAGTCTACGGTCTTATTCTCCTATACATGATAGCCATGCACTGGTATCTATCAATTCATCAAAAAGACCAGAAAGTATCCTCAAAGGAGAAAATCAAGAGTCTGCTTATTTCTCTCATTAAGGAGCCCATCAATATGGTACTGGTGGTAGGCATAGCCTTCCTGGCCATAGGATGGAACCTAGCTTCCTTACCTCCTTTCATTCAGCAGTCTGTACAGTGGATGAGTAACCTGATGACACCTATGATTCTCCTATTTATTGGGCTGGCCGTAAAGGTTAGGAAGGGTGATTTCAACAAAATCATCTGTATGCTCTTCTTGAGGTCTGGTTTCGCTTTTCTCCTAAGTGCGGCAGCTATTAGCATTATCCCGGGAGGGGTATCTCCCTTAGCGGCCCTGGTGATAGTCTGCTTTCCCCAAAGTTCTACCAGTTTCTGGCCCTTTGCCCATATGGCAGCCGTTCAGGAAATGGAAGGTAAGAATCCTGAGAAACCTAGAACCTTTAACCTGGAGCTAGCCTTGACGGTATTAGCTTTCTCTCTTCC
>JBCCLI010000549.1:0-3696 GCA_039026975.1 Bacteroidota bacterium
CCCCTGGTAGATATACAAGATAACGAGATTTTGCTCCTTTCGTTTCAGGTCAGTAAGTAGCAGATACTTATGTTGTCTGTGGGCTTCTCTAAGCCTACGTTTCAACAAATTCCTATCTGTAGCTTTCTTAAACTTTTTTTTGGGGACAGAAACACCTGCCATAAGGGGGCTGGACTGTAGGGGGGCTGGCATGCTTGACGTGTACACCAATCTAATACATCCTACTGTTAGGTGTTTCCCTGAGGAAAAGAGATATTTGAACGCTTTTCTTTGACGAAGGCGTTCATTACGGGAAAAGGTGAATAGGGGTGGGGCCTCCACACCGCATTACTTTTGCTTATGACGACCCTCGTCACTTACAGTAAGCCTATGCCTACCTTTAGCTCTTCTTCTGGCAAGAATTTTTTTGCCGCCTACATCATCCATTCTGGACCTGAAGCCGTGCTTGTTCCTACGCTTTCTGTTACTGGGCTGGAAAGTCCTCTTTGACATGATTTATCATTTTTGGGAGTGCAAATGTAGTGAAACCATACACTTGAAACAAGGAAAAGCCGTAGCTTGTGTGGAAAATAATTAACTCCTTATAGAGAAGGTCTTCAAATCCCTACATTCTCCTAAACCTTAGGTATTCATAGGCGTTATGAATATGCAAGCTAATAGGCTTTCATTCTCTTTATATCATTAATAGTCATAGACACACATGAAGATCGCTATCATTCTAGGAAGCGTTAGAGAAGAACGTAAGACACACCTAATCTGCTATTATGTAGCAGAACAGCTTTCCAACATTCCTGGAATCTCCCTTCAGCTGATTGATCTGGCTAATGTGAAGCTCCCTATTCTTACCCAGCGGTGGCAGCAGCAGTCCGAGCCTGATACTTCACTGGTAGATACAGGGCTGATTTTACAAGAGGCAGATGGCATTATCTTCGCTTCACCAGAATATCACGGTAGTTATACGGGCGTACTTAAAAATGCTATAGACCATTACTGGGGAGAATTTAAGCGCAAGCCTATAGGCGTAATTTCTGTTGGAGCAGGTAAGATGGCAGGAATAAACGGCTCTATGCAACTCCAGCACCTCATTCTGTCCATAGGTGCCTATGCTATGCCATACAAACTACTAGTTCCTTTCATAAAAGATGCCTTTGATGAACAAGGCCAGCCTAAGTCTGAAGAGTTAGTTAAACAGACAGAAACCTTTATTCAAGAATTCCTCTGGTTTACCAGAGCCATCTCTCAGGCTAAAGAAGTGCCCGTATAACCTATCTCTTCAAAATATCAGGATTCCAAGGCTACACGCTCCTCATTTTTTCTATAATTTTTTCGTGCCCCGCAAACCCATTCTTACATTTACGTAAGAATAAAATAGGGGCTTCCCCAGATACAGCCGTAGATATGACTATAGTCAATAGAGGTTACCCATGGCAGTGTCCTGGAAAGAACTAGATCTGTCAGTAAAATACCTTATGCTTGTTTATAGAATTTCCCTCAGCTTTCTCTTTGCTTTCCTTATTAGCACTGCAGGTCTTAGTGCTCAAGAAGGAATTGATTTTAGATATATCTCCTGGGAAGAAGCCCTACAAGCTGCTAGAGCTGAAAGGAAACTCGTTTTTGTGGATGCATATACTAGTTGGTGTGGTCCCTGTAAAATGATGGATAGAATCAGTTTTGCTGATAAGACAGTAGGCCAAGCATTTAATGAGTCCTTCATCAATGTTAAAATAAACATGGAAAAAGGGGAGGGTCCTCAGCTAGCAAGGGATTATAGAGTGAGCGCCTATCCAACCCTACTATTCATTAATCACCTAGGGGAGCTCGTGTATAGGCAGGTGGGCTATAAGTCGCCAGAGGAGCTGCTTACTGTGGCTGAAGCTGCTGCCGAGCCGGAAAGAAACCCCGCATTATTAGCTCTTCAGGTAAAGGAAGGGGTTCCCAGTAAGGAAACCATCCTAAAGTATGCAGAGTACCTCAAGGAAGAAGGCCGGTATGAAGAATTTCCCGCCTTGAATGAGGCTTTTTTTGCGGATGTAGCTGATAAAGGGCTCCTCAGACCAGAAATGTGGAAAGGGATCCAATTACTTACTTACCAGATAAATAGTAGAGAATGTCAATACCTCCTCAGCAAAAAGAAAAAGTTCTCCCAGCTTTATGGCCAGGAAGTAGTAGAGCATAAAATCTATGAACTCTGTAGGAATCAAATACAAGAAGCTGCCAGATTACAACACACAGCTATTTATGAGCAAGCCATTAAAACCGCCACCTACATTGATGATGAAGGGAAAGCTGCGGCTAAGTTAAGAATGGTATATGCTGAGGCTAGCCAGAACTGGGAAGAATATGCCTACAGAGCTCTGGACTATTTTGCTACGCATACCACTACAGATGCGGTAGAGCTTCATTATGCATCCACCCTGTTTTATGAGCATGTTGCTTACCCGGAGCATCTGGAAACCTCTATTAGCTGGGCTAAACAGGCCATAGCGTTAACAAACAGCTATGAGCATAATGCTACCCTGGCCCGGTTATTATCCAAGCTAAGGAGGAATGAGGAAGCCATCAGAGTAGCTAATAAAGCTGTGTACCTGGGAAGGAAAGAAAATAAAAATCCACAACCCATGATTACCTTAATCAGGAGATTAAGAATCCAATCAGAGGGCTGACCCCTATCTTTATTAGTCCCCTATATGAGTATGCCATGTGACCTTAAGGCTGGTAAGTAGTCTTAATAACATTCTCATCACTTTCCATTCAACCAAAAACGATTACACATGGCAAAGATTTCCGAAATCGAAGGTATAGGGCCCACCTATGCGACCAAGCTCACCGCTGTAGGAATAAGCACAGTAGAATCTTTTCTGAAGAGAAGCTGCTCTAAAAATGGTAGAGCAGACTTAGCTGATATAACAGGTCTAAGTGAAAAAATGATTCTGGAATGGGCTAATATGGCTGATCTCTTCCGCGTGAAGGGCGTACGTACCCAGTATGCGGAATTGCTTAAAGCAGCTGGAGTAGATACAGTCAAGGAGCTTAGAACCAGAAGACCTGACAACTTACATCAGAAAATGGTAGAGGTAAATAATGAGAGAAAGCTCGTGCGTCAGGTAGCTTCCCTTAGCCAGGTTACCCAGTTTGTGGAGCAAGCCAAAACTCTTGATCCAATGATTACTCACTAAGTTGGAATCAGTATGCTTGTCTTGGGCAGTTACAAAGACAGGTTAGTCCTGTGGAAGGAAAAACAGTCTATCTAAACATACATGCAGATGATGCCTAAGGTTAAGTGTACGTCAAATAGAATATTCTTCCTATCAACGTAGCTCTTTAAGGAGCTATAATTAGCTAGTCTTTTTATATAGATGAGGGCTCCGCTTATAGTCGGAGCCCTTTTTTATGCTTTCGGTTTAATCATATAGAATACAGTAAGGAGTAGGCCTATTATAGCCAGTAGAAGGAGCCCCACAAGAGGGATAAATGAACTAATTATCTCCATTATCTTATAGTTAATTTCCTATATAAACTGCTTAGGGAAAAGATGGTTGCGCACTTTAGTAAATAACGCGAGTTCGGGGTTTAGTTTATTGAAAAAGAATGTTTTATGATGAGAAATAGGGCAAGAAATGAGAGATTAATGGTGTCAAAACATCTCAACTCCCAAATCTTTACCCTATGTATGTATTTGATGCCCTAAAGATAATC
>JBCCLI010000550.1:0-3650 GCA_039026975.1 Bacteroidota bacterium
ACATGTCCGAAATAGTCTATCTCCATCAGCCTACGGTCTACGCTGAAGTCAGTCTCATGGGCTAAGCCACGCATACTTATCCCTCCATTATTGATGAGCATATCTATCTGGTGCGCTCCTAATACCTGCTTAGCTGCTGCTATCAGGCTTTTATGGTCTGTCAAATCCAGAGGGACTACTACCGCTTCATGGGTGCAGGCCTTAGCTACTTGGTCTAGCTCTTCCCTGCGTCTAGCACATAAAATGAGAGTAGCCCCAATGGATAAGGCCTCATAGGCAAGTGCTTCCCCTATACCTGAGGGAGCACCCGTAAACCAAATAACTTTATCTTAGAAATTCATTAAGGATAGTATGATCTTAGGTTCTGCCTATCATACTCTGCATGACCTCCCACACATTATCAGCTACTATTTGATGGCCTTCAGGCGTGGGGTGTATCCCGTCTGGCAGATTTAACTCAGGATTTCCGGCAACCCCATCTAATAAAAATGGGACTAGCTCCACTTGATTTAAGGTGGCCAGATCAGGATAGATAGCCCTAAATTCCTGAATATAATCCTCCCCCATATTTGGAGGAACCTCCATGCCACACAAGATAACCTTCACCTCAGGGTAGGCAGAACGGACTTTATTGATGATCTCTTGAAGATTTTTGCGGGTCTCCTTCAAATCTATTCCCCTAAGCCCATCATTAGCTCCCAGCTCCAGCACAAATATATCTAAGGGCTGGTTGAGTGTCCCTAACACAAATTCCAACCTATTCTTCCCACCTGCAGTAGTTTCACCACTGACCCCGCTATTTCTCACATCATAAGATAGGCCCATCCCGTCCAGTCTCTCCTGAATAAGCGCAGGAAAAGCCTCAGATAGTTCTAGCCCATAACCAGCTGTCAGGCTATTCCCAAAAAATAATATCACATTTTCCTCCGGCAAGGCAGGCCCTTCTTGGGAAACTTTTCCTACCTCAGGGGTATGAACAGTACGCTCCTGGTTTTCTGAGGGTGCGGCACAAGAGGCTACAAGCACAACAAGGACTAAAGAAATATAGTGGAGAAGTTGCATGTATCGTCTGTATTTGACTCGAGGGTTGAACTAATACCAGCCGCAAAAGTTTTTCTCACAACATTCAAATTTGATGTTTAAGTAGGTAAGAACAAAATATTTTACCACTTTCATCGTCTCCGTAAACTCAGCTAATCCTATATGCTATCTGTAAAAGATTTAGGGAAAATTTACAAAACGGGAGAAAAATCCCTTGCTGTCTTAGAAAACATTAGTTTTGAGGTGACACCTGGAGAAAGTGTGGCCATTATAGGTCCCTCCGGAAGTGGGAAGACCACGCTATTAGGCTTGTGCGCAGGCCTGGATAAGGCTAGTTCTGGAAGCATCATCCTCAATGGGGAAGCGTTATCCAGGCTGGATGAAGACCAGCGGGCAGAAGTAAGAAATAAATACGTGGGCTTCATCTTCCAGAATTTCCGTTTACTCCCTACCCTAACGGCTTTAGAAAATGTGGCTGTCCCCCTGGAATTAAGAGGGAATGCTGAGGCATCCCTTCGCGCCCAGGAGCTACTGGATAGAGTAGGACTAGGGGACAGGACGCATCATTACCCTTCCCAGCTGTCTGGTGGAGAACAGCAGCGGGTAGCCCTGGCAAGAGCCTTTTCTAATAAACCCCTGATCCTATTCGCAGATGAGCCCACGGGGAACCTTGATGATGCTACAAGCGAAAAAGTAGAACAACTTTTATTTGAGCTTAACAGAGAAGCCGGTACTACCCTTATTCTGGTTACACATGATATGGAATTAGCCTCTAAAACAGAGCGAATCATTAAGCTAAGAGGGGGAAAAATCATTGAAGAGCTCATTCCTTCAGCTGGAACGCTATGAGCAATGCCTCCCATATGCACGAGCTAAGGCCCTTAGGTAAGCCTACCCAAAACTGGTTATGGACTATGGCCTGGAGAGACAGCCGTAAATCCAGGGGAAGGCTTCTTCTATTTATGGCATCTATCATTCTTGGAATAGCTTCCCTGGTAGCCATTAATTCCTTTGGAGATAACCTGGCCAGAGACATAGATAATGAAGCTAAGACCCTCATAGGGGCTGATCTAGTACTTAGCCGGAGAGCTACACCCGATGACTCCGTCAAGGCACTGGTCAGTTCTTTTTCAGGAGAAAAGGCAGAAGAGAAATCCTTTGCCTCCATGATTTTTTTCCCTAAAACAGAGGATTCTCGACTTATTCAAGTGAGAGCGGTAGAGGGCCCATTTCCGTTTTATGGAGAAATTTTAACGGTTCCTGTAGAAGCTGCTGCTACTTTCAGGAATGCAAACCGCCAGAACCTACCCTTGGCCTTGGTAGATCAAAGCCTACTATTACAATTTAACGCCCAGGTAGGGGATTCCATTAGGGTAGGAAATGGAATGTATAAAATAGAAGGCAGTCTGCTGCAGGCCCCCGGCCAAAGTGGCATTGCCGCTACAGCGGCTCCTGTGGTGTATATTCCCGCCAGAAGCTTATCCGGCACCGGCCTGATCAGAATGGGAAGTAGGATCACCTATAAATTCTACTATAAATTTCCAGCAGGAACGGATGTATCAGCTCTGGTCAACGAAAGAGAAGAGGAACTAAATGCACTAAGTATAGGGTCTGAGACCATAGAAGACAGAAAAAAATCCCTGGGGAATGCTTTCAGGGACCTCACAAGCTTCCTAAACCTAGTAGCCTTTGTAGCCTTACTGCTAGGCTGTGTAGGCGTAGCGAGTGCCGTACATGTGTACATGCGAGATAAAATAGTTTCCATAGCTACGCTCAGGTGCCTGGGGGTAAGTGGTAGGCAAGCTTTCCTCATATTTGTGTGCCAGGTAGCCGCCATAGGGCTAATAGGGTCTATTATTGGAGCTGTAGTGGGTTCCTTTCTGCAATACAGCCTACCTCTGGTTCTGAAGGACTTTATTCCCTTTGACACCACTATCACGCTCTCCTTACCTTCCATTCTTAGTGGAATTCTCACGGGATTCTTCATCAGTATTTTATTTTCTCTTCCTCCACTTATTAGAATTAGAAAAATTTCTCCCCTAAATGCGCTCCGCCTAGAGGATAATCTTCCAGTCTTTACATGGGATTTACCCATGATACTGGTATCTGCCTTGATACTAGCTTTTATCATCCTATTTGCGTGGGTACAAACTGGCTTTTTTACCAGAGCCTTAGCATTTACAGGAGGGGTAGCGCTCAGCTTCCTGCTTTTAGTAGGGGTATCCCTGCTTGTGATGAGAGCTGTTCGAAAATTCTTCCCTTCTGGCTGGAGCTATTTATGGCGTCAGAGCCTTGCTAATCTCTACAGACCCAATAATCAAACCCTTATCCTCATTGTGTCCATAGGGCTGGGCACCTCTCTTATTAGCACCTTATCTCTAACTCAGGACATGGTCCTGGAGCAGGTAAACATTAGCGGGGGAAATGACAGACCTAACCTCGTTTTGTTTGACATACAAACAGACCAACGAGAGGCCATTAGAGCAATAGTGGATGAATATGAGCTTCCTGTCAAGCAGGATGTGCCTGTAGTCACTGCTCGCCTACATGGACTTCACGGCATGAATAGGGTAGAAATGCTAGCAGATACCCTTAAAGATATCCCTAAC
>JBCCLI010000551.1:0-3635 GCA_039026975.1 Bacteroidota bacterium
ATGAAGGAAGAATTAGCTCATCTGACCACCACTATGGAGTGGAAGTAGTACCTAGGAGCAGTTAGGACAGGTTCCTTGAATTAGCATATTAGTCTCAGCAGCCTTATACCCAGAAGGTAGTGGAATCTGAGGTATGATAGCCTCATGAAGGCATCTGGTATCTCCGCAGATACTGCACTTAAAGTGAACATGGTCATGAGAGTGTACTTCTGTAGTCTTACAATTCTCTTGACATAATGCGTACTTCATGACTCCACTGTTATCTGGAACCCTGTGAATGACACCTTTATCTAAGTAAGTATTTAAGTTGCGATAAATAGTAACCCTATCACATAAACCTTCCAGGCTAGCCTCCAAATCAGGTTCTGAAAGCGCAACCCCTCTTTCCATAAAAAGCTTTAGGATCTGAATTCTGCTATTGGTAGACCGTAGATGGTACTTATTTAGAATGGATTTTACCGTTCCCATGCGGTTTGACTAAATGGTAGGGACAAATATAGGTTTTAATTATTTACAATGATGTCGATTTTACTTTTTGCTTCATTTAAAAGCGCATTGTCAGGGAATCTATCAAGGGCTACGTGAAGTTTTTCTGTAGCTTCCTCATATCTATCCATGAGCGTTAGTACCAGGCAGATGTTATACCAATTTTTGGCCTGATAAGGTTCTAAGTCCAGGGCCCGCTCATAACAGTTAAGTGCCTCCTCTAATTTCCCTATCCCTTCAAAAGAGAGACCAAGATTAGCATAATAAATAGCTTTTTCAGGCGATAAGCCTATGGCCTTCTCATAGTATTCGATAGCTTCCTCAGCTTGTTGCATTTTATGGCTAACTATTCCCAGAGAATTCCAAAATTCAGGGTTATCAGGATTTTTTTCCGTCGCTTTTTTATAGGCCTCCTGAGACTGTGTGAGCTGCTTACACATTTCAAAAGCAAGTCCCAGGTTTCCGTAGAAAAGGGCATTATCAGACTCTAATTCTGTAGCCTTCACATAATATTGGATAGCTTCCTTATACTTCCTCAATTTTAATGAAATAAGTCCCAGCCGATTCCAGAAGATGGCTTTCTCAGGTGCTTGCCTTACTGCCTCCACATAGTACCTTTCAGCCTCTTCCATCTTATGAAGGTCTTCCATGGCTAACCCTATATTTTCGTAGTATTTAGCCTTGGCCGGACTGAGATTAATGGCTTTCTTAAAATGGATAATAGCCTCTTCCTTTCTCCCTATTTTCATACATACCACCCCCAAGGCATGCCGATACTCAGCATTATGGATATCTATTTCCGTAGCAATCTTATAGTGCTCATATGCTTTTACAGGGTCATTATCCAGCTCTAACGCTAACGCCAGGTTAGCATGGAAAACCGCTTCCTCAGGCTCTAGTTCTACTGACATTTGGTAATTATCCACTGCCTCTTCAAACTGTCCCATTTTATAATAAACCAGACCTAGCCTATTCCAACCCTCCGGGTTTTCCGGATTAAGCTCTACTGCTTTTTTATAGGCTTCTATGGCCTCTTCATATTGCTCGGACAGCTCCAGGGAAAGGCCTATATTCTCAAAATAAACATCCTCTTCCTGGGTAAGGGCTATGGCTTTTTCATAGTATGCTATGGCTTCAAGATCTTTATTCTGCCTATGCATGAGAATCCCCAAAGAATTCCAGATAGAGGCATCTTCTGTAGCCAGCTCTCCTGCCTTTACATAGGACTTTTCAGCTGCTTCCCATTGCTGAGTGAGTTCCTGAGAAACAGCTAAGTTCACATAAAAGGGAGATTCTTCAGGAGATATCCTAATAGCTTTCTTGTAGAAATTGATAGCCTCCAGATTTTTATCCTGGTAATGACACATTAACCCTACTTTATTCCATAACTCCCCATTATTAGAGGCATATTCTGCCGCCTTGCGGTAGGCTTGTTCAGCCTCGTAAAATTGTTCTTTCTGTTCGTATTCTAACGCAAACTTCTCATGGAGTAAGCTCTCTTCCGGATTTTCTTCCAGTACCTCCTGCATGAAAGCCATACTTTCATCTGGGGTTTCCTCCTCTACCTGCACACTTATCTGCTCTTCAAGCTGCTCAGCAGTTTCAGCCATTACCTCTTGCTCCTCTTCTGGGAGTGATTCTGAAGGGAGTTCTTTGAGGTGTCCATTCAGCATTTCCCATACCTCTGGGTTTCCAGGCTCAAGTCTAGCCGCCCGTTGGAAGGATTCTTTAGCAGCTTCTTCCTCTTCTATATCTTTCTGAGCCATCCCTAAATTAAACCAGTAGATACTTTCTTCTGGTTCCAGGGTCAGTGCCTTGTTATAGTAGTTAATGGCCTGGGAATATTCAGTCAGTTTGTAGCTCATTTGACCCAAGCTATGGTAATAGGATGCATTATCCGGTTCCATTTCCAGGGCTTTGGTATAAGCGGAAGAAGCGAGCTTAAATTCTTCAAGGGCCTGGTAAGCTTTAGCCAGATTAGCATGATAGGTAGCCTTTGAGGGGGCTATGGAGATAGCCATACGGAATGATTGTATGGCGGTTTCTACGTCTGCCAGTTCCATGGAGGCAAGCCCCAGGTGATTATGGTAAGTATCATTTCCCTCCATTAAGGTGACAGCCTCCGTAAAGCACTCTTTTACCCTATCCCAGAGGTCAATATTCATATAGGCTAAGCCTAAGTTTGCATGGTAAGTATGCTGGTCAGGTGCCAGATTTACGGCTTCCTGGAAGTCCAGAATAGACTCTTCGAATTCTCCCGATACAAAAAAGATATACCCCAGACTATTCCAATGGTCTGCTTTAGTAGCATCTAATTCCGTTGCTTTTTGAAAACATATCTCTGCCTTAGCGTATTCTTCCTGCTGTAAGTAGGTCCTCCCCAGGTTACTCTGGTACACCCCATTAAAAGGTGCCAGCTCCACAGCCTTTTGAAAACAGCCCTGCGCATGTACTAACTTCCCTTTTCCCTTCAGCAATAACATACCTAGAGAATTCCAATAATGGGCTTTCGTAGGATCCTTTTCTATGGCTTGCTTGTAAATGTCTTCTGCTTCTGAGCGTTTTTGCAGATTTTCTAAGGTAAATCCCAGGTTGGCCAGAAAGGTACTTTGGTCTGGTGCTAACTGACTGGCACGCTTTAAATATGGATATGCCTCTTTATATTTTTGTTGGCGAGAGAGTAATAATCCCAGAGAGTTAGCGTGTTCTGCGCTTCTGGGATTAGCTTGTAGGGCTTCCTTATACACTTGTTCAGCCTCTTTCAGCTTCCCTAGTTTCTCAAGGGAGGTAGCCAGGTTAGCATAATACAGATCTGATTTTTTATCCAGGGTAATAGCCTTTTTATAGAAAGGGATAGCTTCTTCATCTTTTCCCTGGACATAGTTTAACTGGCCCATATAATTCCAGATATCAGCTCGCTCTGGCGCTAATTCCAGAGCCTTTTTAAAGGCTTCCTCAGCCTTTTCCCACTGGATCAACTTGGAATGGGCGTAGCCTAAGTTTGCCAGGAAAAGAGGATTATCAGGAGACAGATGCAAGGCTTCCTCCAGCCTTTCACAGGCTTCCTCATACCTGCTAAGGTAAGTATATACCAACCCCAGGTTATGAACTACCTCTGGCTGATTCTCCACTAACTTGAGGGATGCAAG
>JBCCLI010000552.1:0-3626 GCA_039026975.1 Bacteroidota bacterium
CCCGATCAAAACATTCTAGCCTGTGGGGCTGACCTAAAATCCTCCTTTAGCTTTTTGCATGAAGGCAATGTTTTCATCAGCCAATACCTGGGGGATCTATCTTATTATGATACCCAGCAAGCTTACCAACAGGTGCTCTCTCATTTCCAGCGCATCTTAGGGAAAAAGCCAGCCGTCATTCTTCATGACCTCCATCCTCAGTACAGCAGTACGTTTTTAGCAAGAGAAGTAGCAGAAGAGCTGAATATCCAGACCTATGCCTTTCAGCACCACAAAGCCCACTTTGCTGCCGTACTGGGAGAACACGAACTTCTGGAAAGTAAAGAGAACATTCTGGGGGCCATATGGGATGGAACAGGATATGGGGAAGACGGACAGATCTGGGGAGGCGAATTCTTCCTGTATAAGCATAGACAGATAGAGAGAGTGGCACATCTCAGTCCATTCCCTATTCTGGGAGGAGATAAAATGGCCATGGAGCCCAGACTATCAGCTTTTAGTCTGTGCCCGGAAGAAGAAATAGTCAGATCAACATTCTCCGCTACAGAACTTAAGATCTATGACCAGCTCCTTCAGCGAGCTACCCAAACTACCGCTAGTATGGGAAGATTCTTTGATGCGGTAGCTGCCATACTGGGGATTTGTGAGGTACAAAGCTATGAAGGAGAAGCTGCTATGAAGCTTCAAGCAGCTGCGGAAAAATTCTCCGGTACTGCTAAGGCTTATGAAGTCTTGCTGGAGAATGGACAGATTCAGGCTATCCGTCTGATCCGGCAAATCCTGATAGATGTCAAAAAAGGATTGGCAATAGAAGAAATAGCTTTCAAGTTCCACCTCAGTTTGGTAGAAATGGTCAGGCTAACAGCTGACCTTCTCAAATGTGAAAAAATTACTTTTAGCGGAGGCGTATTCCAAAACGCCTTGTTGGTGGATCTGATGATCCAACAATTAGGAAGAGAATATACCCTCTGTTTTCATAAACAGCTTAGCCCGAATGATGAGAATATCTCCTTCGGTCAGCTAATACTTTATCAGTTATCACTCGAATACACTTTAACACTTTAACGTATGTGTCTCGCCATTCCCGGTAAGATTAAATCCATCGAAAGCCAGTATAACGGCATGGTCAGGATGGCCAAAGTTTCCTTTGGGGGCATCATGAAAGAGGCCAGCCTGGAAATGGTCCCCCACGCCAAAGAAGGAGACTATGTACTCGTTCACGTTGGCGTAGCCATCTCGATAGTGAATGAGGAAGAGGCTAAAAAGACCTTTACCTATCTGGAACAGATCGGAGAGCTTGAAGAGCTCGAAGAAATCAAAACACACTTACCTGACCCCTCTACTTACAGATCTGACGAATCTTCCACTCAAAATCCAGCATCATGAAATACTTAACCGAATACAGAGATCCTGAGCTGGCAAACCAGTATCTGGACGAAATAAGTAAAACTGTCACACAATCATGGAGCATCATGGAAGTATGTGGCGGCCAAACGCATAGTTTGGTCAAGCATGGGATCATAAACATTCTACCGAAAGAGATAAGAATGATTCACGGACCTGGATGTCCCGTCTGTGTAACTCCGCTTGAGAAGATTGACAAGGCAATTCATCTGGCGGAAAGGGATGATGTTATTCTCTGCTCGTTCGGGGATATGCTCAGAGTACCCGGTAGCCAAAAGAGTTTACTACAGGCCAAGGCTGAAGGAGCAGACATACGTATTCTCTATTCTCCTTTAGAGGCGGTAAAGCTGGCCATAGAAAATCCCGATAAGGAAGTGGTCTTTTTTGCGGTAGGCTTTGAAACTACTGCCCCTGCCAATGCACTATCAGTTATACACGCCGAAAGGCAAGGAGTGAAAAACTATTCCATTCTCACTTCTCACGTCCTAGTTCCTCCAGCCATGGAAGCGGTCATCAATGATCCGGAGAGCCAAATAGACGCTTTCCTGGCAGCAGGTCATGTATGTACCATCATGGGACTGGATGAGTACTACCCCATAGTGGAAGATTATGATATCCCTATCGTGGTTACCGGCTTTGAACCCGTGGACATTCTCCACGGAATTCTCATGACCGTCAAACAGCTAGAGGCCAGAAAAGCCAACCTGGAGAATCAGTATAGCCGGGTAGTAGCCGCGGAAGGTAATCCCAATGCCAAGGACGTCATCTATCAGGTATTTGATATAGAGGACAGAGCCTGGAGAGGCATAGGAACCATCCCCAAAAGTGGCTATGAAGTGAAGGAGGCTTACGCCATATATGATGCCAACAGAAAATTCCAGATAGATGTGGAAGAAGCACCTGAATCAGCAGAGTGTATTGCAGGTCTGGTTCTAAAGGGCATTAAGAAACCACATGAATGCCCCGCCTTCGGAAAAACGTGTACGCAGCAAAATCCATTAGGAGCGCCCATGGTCAGCTCTGAAGGAGCCTGTGCCGCTTACTACAATTTCAGCAATACTATTTACCAATTGGAACAGGTAGGATCATGAGTCAATCCACCTTAAATATGCAGCTAAGCTGTCCCATGCCCAAGCTAGACTTTGAGATCGTCACTTTAGGTCATGGAAGCGGCGGCCTGCTCACCAATCAGCTGCTGGATAAGGTGATCATGGAGGCTTTGTCCAATCCTATTCTGGACAAAAGACATGATGGAGCTACTCTCCACCTTTCCGGTAAAATGGCCTTTACTACTGATAGTTTTGTGGTATCTCCCATTTTCTTCCCTGGAGGGAACATTGGTGAGCTGGCAGTAAATGGTACTGTCAATGACCTGGCCATGAGTGGTGCTATTCCAGAGTATTTGTCTTTGAGTTTCATCATAGAAGAAGGGCTCAGAATAGAAGAACTGTGGAAAATTCTCCAGGGCATCAAATCAGCCTGTGAGGAAGCAGGGGTTTTGATAGTTACCGGAGACACCAAAGTAGTGGAAAGAGGGAAGGGAGACCAAATTTTCATTAACACTTCAGGAGTAGGGAGTATTCATCCTAAAGCCAATATTGACGCTGGCAGGATACAGGTAGGAGATAAAATCATGGTTAGTGGACCTGTGGCCAGCCACGGCATAGCCATTATGTCTGTGCGGGAGGGGCTGGAGTTTGACACCACCATTACCAGTGATACCCAGTGTCTGAACCATGCGGTCATGCATTTGCTGGATGATTTTGGAGAAGCCATCAAAATATTCAGAGATCCTACCAGAGGAGGTGTAGCCTCCACCTTGAATGAATTGGCCAGAGATACTGCCTTAGGGATGGAACTCTTGGGAAACAATATCCCCCTGCTGGAAGAGGTCAGAGGAGGTTGCGAACTATTGGGCCTGGATCCCTTGTACGTGGCTAATGAAGGCATTTTCCTTTCTGTAGTGGAGGCTTCAGCTGCTGATGCTATTCTCGCAAGACTGCAAGCCATAGAAGGATTTGAGCAGGCAGCAATCATAGGAGAGGTAGTGGGAGCTCATCCTAAACAAGTAATACTAAACAGTGGGATAGGAGGAAAAAGAGTGGTCCATATGATGGTAGGAGAACAATTACCCAGAATTTGCTAATGATGATTCAAACTGATTCACGAATACAATCTGATCTGGTTTCCAAAATACTGGTGTTCCAGGGAGAAGAGGGAAA
>JBCCLI010000553.1:0-3603 GCA_039026975.1 Bacteroidota bacterium
CGCTCTCTGCCAAAATAGGCGCAGTAGCACCATCAAAGCCGAACCAGTTATTCTGTTGTAGATCAGACTGCACCAATGAAAGAGATTGGTTGATAGTCAGCTTACCTAGTTTGAATTGGCTGTTAGCACGGCCATTCAGACGCTGAAAACCAGATCCTACCAGTATCCCCTCCTGATCAAAGAAGTTACCCGAGATAAAGTATTTAGCATTTTCTGTTCCTCCCGAAATAGATAGCCCATAATCCTGAATAAGGCTGGAGTTTAAGGAAAGGTCCTGCCAGTCTGTACTAGGTAGATTGGAGGGCAACACAAATCCAGTTCCATCATTAGTTTCTAACTGGTTCCTGTAACGAGTGAACTCCTCTCCATTTAAGAGGTCTAGCATTTTAGAAGCAGATTCCACTCCTATTCTGGAGTCAAAGGAAATTCGAGTTCTCCCATCATCTGATCCTCTTTTCGTAGAGATAATTACTACCCCATTAGCGGCACGAGAGCCATATATGGCAGCGGAGGAAGCATCTTTTAATACCTCAATAGACTCAATGTCTTTGGGGTTCAGAAAGTTCATATTGTCAGCAAAAGTTCCATCAATGACGTAGAGGGGGAAGGAGTTAGTCAGTGAGCTTACCCCACGCACAAATACGTTAGCATCTCCTCCGGGCGCCCCTCCATTATTCTCAATCTGAATCCCGGCCATTTTACCCTGTAAGGCTGAAGTAGGGTTACCCACTACCAAGGCTTTCAGGTCTCGGCCATCTATAGAGGCTACTGAGCCTACCAGATCACTCTTTTTTTGGGTTCCGTATCCTACTACTACCACTTCATCCAGCACATTATCGGAAATAAGGGTGATAGTCAATTGGGTACGTCCATTCAGTTGAACGGTCTGCATTTCATATCCATAAAAGGAAACCTGAACTTCATTAGAGCCTGCAGGCAGGTCCAGGGTAAAATTTCCTTCTTCATCAGCTATAGCGCCTATCTGGGCATCCACTACGACAATTCTTGCACCAGTTATCCCTGATCCAAATTCATCTACAATGGTACCGCTTAAGGTGGATTGCCCTACAGCTATAAAGCAACTACAGGACAGGAAGAAAAAGAGGAGAAATGGTCTAATCATCCTATTTGGATAATTAAACCTTAGCGAATAGTTTAGTAAGATCATAATACGTTAAGTTTAATTAATGTGTTAGCGCACCATGAGTACTGCCATACTTTATGGTGCGCACCTTTTTACAGGGATTTTCGTCTAATTAGTTCACTTGGTATTATCATATTTGTATGGTTTCTACTTAAAATAAATGCGGCGGCTTTTTCCGCCATTAGATTAAAGTTGGTAGAGAAAGTGGTGATGCCTCCTGCTATGATTTCCTTCACGGGAGAATCATTATGAGAAAGAATACCTATATCTCTTCCTGGTTCGTAGTCCTTAGCGTTAGATGCTTTAAGCACCTGCCATAAATCAGTATCCCCTACCGTGAAGAACAGCTGATCTGGCTTCATGTGTTGTTCCTCAAATTCTTCATACACCAGCAGAGGGATGTCAAAGACATCACAGAAATCTGTTACTGCATAAAAAATTCCCTTGGGATAGTCCAGCCCTTCTTTAAAGTATAAGATGACTTGAGAAAATTTCTGTATGTGGGGGAGGAGAGACTCAAAGACAGACGAGAGTGAGTGTTCAAATTCCTGGGCTATGCAGGAAACCTTTTCTCCCAGATTCTGATAGCGGTCTATGATGAGGAGCTTATCATCTGGAAACCTGGATAGTAAGGCCTGAGCTTCCTCCGACTGTATGGGAGCCACTACATACATCCCGTACTTATTGCTGACAGAGTTTAGGATGTACTCGTATACGTGTATGTTATTGTGATGGAAAAATACGTCTATGTGGTACTGGTCTCCCAGGCACTTGCGGAATTTATTGTAGAAATCTTGCTGGAAGGTCTGAAAGCCATACAGGACCAGGGCAATGCTGAGCTTTTGATCGGCGGTCTCATTGGCTACAAAGTAGCCTAACCCTTGCTTGGAATTAACCAGTCCCCTGTTCTTGAGCTCACCATACGCTTTCACTACTGTTTCCCTGGCAAACCCCAGGCTGGTAGAGAGCTCATTTACAGATGGAAGAATATCTCCATATGACAACATTCTATCCCTGATGCAGGTGGTCACGCCATTAACGATTTTCTCCTGCTTAGTCAAGGAGTTCTGATCGAACTTCTTTATGGTGGTGAGTAGTGCAGACATTTGCGTGCTGTAGTAGTCAAACCTTACTGTACTATACTATGCTGTACTGTACTATACTGTACTAATTTAAGCGCATTATTTTATTATTCCAAGGAATAGCATTATTCAGAAAAAGATTCTCTTTCAGACTATTAGGGGAAGGTTTATGATGATTTTTCTATATGTGGATTTTGGAGGAAATAGGGCCTTCTTTCTAAGCTATTTACAGGCAAGCGTACTTTGTGAAGAAATTAAGGCTCTTCAAAGGGTTGTATGATTTCTCTGATGGTAGCCCAACCTGTAGGGCTTTCCTCATACCTGATGTAAGTAACCATGGTTCGGCCTTTGAAGATGAAGGAATCACCGCCCTCTTTTGGTGTACCCTGGATAGCAAAACGACTTTGTTCGATGGCTACCTCTCCATCGAGATAAATGCTCTCCACCTCATTTTCAATAAACTTCAGCCTGAAGTTTTCCAATGTCTGGCTAACTCCCTCAATCACTTCTTCACGTCCCTTTTGCAGATTATTATACCCAAGGGCTTTGGTGACTTTCGGATGATGAAGGGCTTTGATGGCTTCCACATCACCTTCTGCAAAGGCATTTCGTATGGTTTCTCCATGGATGAGTATTTCAGCTCGGATGTCTGCTTCATGTATCTCAGTTTCACATGCTATGAAGAAGATGGTAAGAAGAATAGGGATGATAGTTCTCATGATTATATGTGCTTAGGTATAAAAAGGTCAATCGAAAACGTGATCTTCATAATCAGCCCACCATGTAGGAATGTCTATTTTAGGCTTACGGCAGAGGTATAATGGGATTCCATTCTCTTCGCCTATGGCATATGTATGTGTGATGAGGGTAAGCAGTTCGACCTCCTCAAAGACATATTCTACTGAAGGCGTCTCATTTCCCAGACTAATCCATACTTCTGCATTGTGATTTCCATACCCCCATGACCAGAAACTGCCGTGTCTACTGATAGGATTGGGGAGATCATATTTCTTGCCCAGGATTTTGAGCGCCCCTGCTTCCCCATAGTTCTCAGCCCAAAGCACACAGTTCGCTTGCTCATTAGGGCTTAAAGATCGGTAAACACTATCAACCAAGGCTACCTGTTCTTCCCAGCCAAACATATCTGCATAATCCCCTGTCAGTTCTACTCTCCCATCTACTTCTTCCAGCCCCTTATAGGAAACATAAGTCTCAATAGGGAGAATAGGGGTAAGTTGAGGAATAAAGTACAAATAAGGAAGAGGCAGTATAAATGCTATCACATACACCCAGATGGGTCTTTTAGATAAGAAGGCTTCCACTTTTACAGCTCCAGCAGCAAATAGGACCGGATAAATCCCAAATACATAGTAGGCC
>JBCCLI010000554.1:0-3595 GCA_039026975.1 Bacteroidota bacterium
GTACTATAATTTTCTGGTTATTATCCATGAAATGAAGTATTTAATTATCCTTGCCTTAGGATGAGCTGTTAGGTTCAGATCATGATCTGAACCGACAATCTTTGATGCAAGGAAATGGCTTACAGCAAGAAAAATGTAGCACTACCTGAAAGGGATAGCTACGTAGGTAATCCAGTCTGTAGAGGTATGATACCACAAAGATCTGAAATTACTACTCTATGTCGAGGTCATATTTTTTCAGTAAGCCTGCTAACCCCATAGCAGAAAAGCGCGCTTTCTTGAGAGAATTAATCTCGGGATCTATGATAAATCCAGTAGCAGTACGAAAATCTACTTTTTCCAGCTTAGTACGTTCAAAGAGGGTTCTTTTCAAATCACAATTCTCAAAAATGGCCTGTGTAAGCGTAGCCTGGCTAAAGTCTACTTCTTCTAGTGAGCAGTTAGTGAACTGAGTACCAGCCATTTCTTTTTGGATGAAGGAGGCATAATCCAGTTGGCAGCCATCAAAGGAAACAGAGAAGAGAAAGTCTTTGGTGGTATGAAAGGATAATCCTAGCAGCTTACAGTTCTGGAAGGATACTTCACGGAAGTCAGTGTCTCTTATATCTGCATTGCTAAGGTTACAGCCCTCAAATTCACATTCCCAAAAAGCCATTTCCGAGAGGTCTGCCTTTTCAAAAGAGCAGGAAGTGAAGGTGCAGTATTCATATTTACCAGTCTCCAGTTCAGTAAGATCCTGATAGGTAACATCGGAAAAATTAGGCATCTGCATGCCCTAAAATAGAAAAAATCAGCTCACGGATTCCCAAGAACTCCTTTGAAAGCCTTTTCTCTATTGCCAATGTAAAGCCGGATTATATACATGCCTGTTGGGAGATCTTTAGTCTCTAAAGAGAGATCAGTGGCATCTATCTCATAAGATTGTTTTCTGAATAGTCTACCCTGAAGATCGAATACATGTATTTCTTTTCTGTTAGGCTGTTCATTGGAATGATTATCTGAAAGAAGACGGATGTTCAAGCCTTCCCGGGTAGCATCAAAAAGGACCGTAGGAAAAGTACAATCGTCCAGTTTCCTCCTTAACCTGTTAAGGTTTATTTTCTCTATCTCTTGTGTGTTGGTGAGATAGCCTTCCACTTGATTATTCTTAATTTCCAAAACAGCATTGCTGCATATAGGGAGAAAATAATCGCCTGATTGAACGGGTGGACTTACTACTATTTCAGGGTCTAGCTGATTCATAGCTAATACTAGGCTGGTACCTTGCTCATAACCCGCTACATATGGTCCGCAGGTAAGTCCTGAAAAATCCCCCCATACAGTTAAGGTTAGCGGAATCCTTTCTCCTGCCCACCGTTCGAGGATACGTACCCTGGCGCCATTTTCAGGAAGGATCTGTTCTATCTGGGCTACTACCACAGCACTAGCCCCTCCGGCATTTTCACAGAAGGAGGTAAGTAGGCAGGAACATGCATGGCTCATGCTGGGTAATGAGACAAAAAATATGAGTAATAGCTGAATAAATTTCTGCATCTTTTTTTCTTCCTAGACGAAACTATGGATAAAAGTGATGCTTGGGGAGCTTACTTTTCTAAGGGCTTTACCAGCTTATCTAATAAATAGGCTAGCTCCTTTCTCTTCATAGGCGCATCCCATGCTTTAGCGCTAGGTAACAGTTCAGTTCCACTTTTACTTTGGAGGAACTGAAGGGCTTCGGTAGGATCTTTGGCTGAAGGTGATGGCTGAAGTAAGTGGGCCATGTCCAAGAGGGCTTGTCCATAAGATACTTGCCTGCTCGCAGACAGAGGGTAGATCATTTCTACCTCCAAATACTCAGCTGTTCTTTTTAATATCTGTAAGTAATGGGTATCCTGCAGGATGAGGCTATCTGGGTAAAACCAGGTTTGGTTAGCCCATTTATATGGGATACCTTTTCCTCTCATGATTCCCGTTGTACCGATTCTTTGGATAGCCTGGAAATAAGGATCTGTAGGTGTTATGTCCAGGTAAGGGAGCAACCAGCAGTCGGCTTCCAGTAAGGCTGCCTGAACTTTTTTGAAGGATAATTCTCTAGGCTCTAAGGTATCCTTAACACACAAGGCGGCAGCTACTCCTGCAGCCTGTCCTATAAGTATCACCGCGGGCTGTAGCCGGCTAGCTCCATTAACCAGGTGGGAAACGGATATACTTTTTTCTGCTACAATGAGGTCATCTACAGTTTCTGGGATCATCACCTGGTACGGAATAGAAAAGGAAGGTATAGGCGGAAATTCCTCCTCAGGGGCAGTTGGATTTTTTCCGTGATGATGATCCAGGGGATAATCTCCTACTGCTATGGCATAATGGTATAGCGGTCTTTCGGGGTCTGCGTAGGGAGCTTGGAGGTCCTGAACGGTTAACTGTAGGTCTCCTGTTACCCTTCTGGCCTCTCGGTGATAAGGAATAAAGGGTAGGAGATCTTCAGTAGGGAAGACGCCCTGAGCTAGTCCTAATTGTGTATAACCTGCCTCATTCTGGAGAAAGTAGATGAAATTGAGAGTACGCTCCTTGGCCAGCCGATAAACAGAGTCTCGCTGTTCATAAGAGAGCGGAATGATATTCGCGTAGTAATCATTCCCATTATTGGGCCAGTTCAACATGTATTTACCATTGGGCATTTCTCCGTAGTTCAGCATGAAGTCGCAGGTGGGGACTTTTCTCTGTTCATCTTCACATACTTCCTTGCACAGGCAGGTGAATTCCGCAGGATCATAGCCTGGAGGTTTGGGAATACGGACATCTACTGAGTCTGGGAAAAAGGCTACAACCGCTGTATAGGTAAGGTCCTGAATATGCTCATTAAAGGGATCCTCTGGTGTATCCGTACCTGTGGTGAAAGCTGCTCCAGCTAGCGGAAGGACATCTCCAAGTTCTGTAGCTTCTATGAGAATATCCGCATGGATGGTTAGGCGTTCTCTTGCTGCATTTTCAAATGTAGCCCCTGTTAGCTGGTTTCCTTCTTTGAGTACATTTTTGATTCTATATCCGTGAAGCCTGGTGAGGGAGGGTTCTGCATCTGCTAGTTCATTCCAAAACCTATTCCCTACTTGGGGTTCAAAGAGAGTATTACTCACCCAACCCGTAAATACGCTATCCGGGCCCCCATAATGTGCATATAGTTTATCCCTGAACTCTCCCCAAAGACCGGAAGGCAAACGGTGGTTTCCATCAGTGGCCCCTACACCTGCAGCAGTCAGCATGCCACCCAACCAGGGAGTTTCTTCTATCAATATGACCTTTGCGCCCATTCTCGCAGCCTGTATAGCTGCAGGCGTACCACTTGTTCCTCCTCCAATAACCAGAATCTCTGTCATTAGCACTTCTGAGGAGGGCTGGCAGGAAAAGCAGGTACACATGATAAGGAGCAAACTAACACCTAAGTGTCTGGGTAAAATGCGGGCATAGAGGTTCATATGGCTTGATATTGGCAGGAGAATATCCTGCTGTTTTTGGAATATAAGAGCCTTTCCCAGTCAAGTAATGCCAGGAGAAATCAGAATCAGATGGAAGGATATCAGATAAACCTTAGGAACTGAGGGTAGTAGAGAACTTCATA
>JBCCLI010000555.1:0-3558 GCA_039026975.1 Bacteroidota bacterium
ACGGAGATACAACTGAGGGTAGCTAAGAATTGGTTGGAGGGAGAAGGGATGGTATACGAGTGGGATGGTGCTGGAAATATATGTGATACAGAGAAGCTTCCCCTCACTAATATGATGCCTGGCTATGTATGGGCGGTGTCGGCCGTCTACCTCCTTACAGGAGACTGGCTCTGGGCTAATTTCTGGCTGGATGTAGCTGCTATATGGGCGATTCTTCTATCTATGCGGGCCGTTCTACTACTGCTTTCTCCTACCTCCGGCCTCGTAGAAGGAGTAGTATGGGTCTTTCTCACTTTCTCACCCGCTCCTTTTCACTATATGGCCTCCAGTGATTTATTGGCTTGGGCCTTTTTTTCGGGTATGTGTTATGCTTTTCTCACAGGTACACAGAGACACAACTACTGGTGGCTTATAGGATGCTGCTTGCTTTCCCTGCTGGCCGCCGTAACCCGTTATGCCTACGTGCCGCTCATGATTCTCCCCGTATTATTTGGAAGCTTAGTCTATAGGGGGGAAGTACTACCCAGGAAAACCTGGCAGCTTCTGGGAATTCTCCAGATAATAGGAATTACAGGGGTAATTCTCTTAAAAAATAGCCTAACTGATACGGTAAACTATCTGGCGCAGGGGGAAGCTGCCTGGGAATTTTCTCACCTACTATGGACTGACCCCTTTCCTGCCAAGACTTTTTTATATATGGGCATACCTCATCTAGTAGGTATATCAGCGTTTCACCCTTTCCTTCCTTACCTTATACAGTTCTTCTGCTGGATAGGAAGTTTTTGGCTTGTGTGGGTGATGTGGAACCATAAGAAGAAGTCCCGGGCTGTCAACTTTCATGTATGGGTAGACATGGGAGTAGCTACTGCCTTGGCCGTGTGGATGATGTTGGCTTATGCTTCTCTCATGGAAGTAGCTCAGACATGGAACCTGATTTCTTTCTGGACCTATGTAATGGAGACGCGCTATTATGCCCCCGCTATGCTATTTGTACTAGTATCTTTGGGAGTGGTGCTGAAAGAAGGAAGAGGGGTAGGTAAGAAGAGTATTACAGTGGGCTTGGTAGCACTTACCTTAGCGTATCTTCTTCTCTTCATCTACCAGAGAAATGAAATCTATGGAAAGGATAAGCAGCATATCAGCTTTATGCATCAAGATAAGTCTTCTATTCTCCATGAGATAGAAAAACTAGGTCTTCAGGAGCCACAAGTATATGTGTTATCTGATGTAGGAGCCTACATCTATGCCTTATCTGAGGGGATCCCTATTTCTACTTCTTCCCTGGTAGAAGTGCAAGATTGTGAGGGGGTAGTGGTATGGTATCAGGCTGATCATGTAATCATTAGCCATGAGTGGCAGGAATCCTTTTCCACTAGCCAACATATACAGCTAGATAGAGGTAAACTGTGGGTAAAGCGGCTAAATAGATGAGATGTTGACTAAATGGTAATAGTTGTTTCGGGTCTGGCGTTAAGAAATAGTAATAAATCCGTACCTTTGCATTATAGAAATAGGAGAATGTTATGAAGAAATCTGGATTCATATTAAGCTTGCTTGTATTCTGCTCCATAAGTCTATTGGTAGCGCAAAATGATCATAAGATCTCATTTGATAAAACTACCCATGATTTTGGGACTATGGATAAGAATGACCTAGCAGAAACGGTCTTTACCTTTACTAATACGTCTGAAAGTCCTCTCAAGCTGACCAACGTAAAGGCTTCATGTGGATGTACCACCCCTTTCTACACGAAGGAAAGTATAGCGCCTGGAGAAACAGGAGAGGTTAAAGTAAAATATAATACCGCCAGAATGGGTGCCTTTACTAAGTCAGTAACGGTGCGCTATGATACGGCTAAAACGGCTCGTCCTATCATCCTGTACATCAAAGGAAAGGTAGTAGAAGGAGAACCTCAGGAGGCTGCCATCAACTACAATCATGTAGTGGGAGGAATAGCCTTTGATCAGATTAACCCTAATGTAGGCACCCTTGACTCCGACAAAGAGAAACTACTCACCTTCAATATCAGAAATATCAGTCCCACTCGGATTCAGTTTAAGCCTCAAGAAACAGTAGCTGAAGCTGGATTTCTAGTAAGTATGGGCAAGACTGATCTTCTTCCAGGAGAAACGGGAATCATTACAGTACGTTTAGTAGGAGAGGAAATGGAAACTATGGGTCCCTTTAGAAAGCAAGTAGTGCTGACTACCACAGAGGATGAGTCTAATAAGAAGACCTTCACCATCAATGGTAACCTTAATAAAGTCTATTCAGCTGAGGAGTTAGCCCTGATGCCTAGCATTAAATTTGAGCAAGTATCATATGATGCAGGTAAAATTCTTTCTGGAGAGAAAGTAACCCACGGGTATATATTTACTAATGAAGGAAAAGGAGATCTGAAGATAGAGTCAGTAAAGGCATCATGTGGATGTACGGCTACGGCTCCCAAGGATAAAATCATCAAACCTGGAGAGAGCTCTGAGATCATGGCCACATTTGATAGTAGAGGTCGTTCCGGTGTGCAGCAAAAATCTATTACCGTTAAGACCAATGACCCTGATCAGGCCACGGTTATTTTACGCTTAAAGGCAACAGTAGAGAAAGATCCTTTCCACATTAGCAGTGATGGCCCTGCTGCCAGCCCAGCAGGAAGTCCATTTAACAATTAGAATTAATCTGTAGAGACAGATTTCATCTGTCTCCCTGATATAAAAATAATAAAGGCGCGATACATTGCGCCTTTATTATTTTGGGCGAATTGTATCGATAGTTTTAACTGGTAGAGACACAAGATTTTGTAGAGACACAAGATTTTGTGTCTCTACGGCGCTAGCGTAATTTATAAAGGCAAACAACCTTTACTTGCATACAATCGTATCGTATATTTACGCAGTTCATTGAAATGGGGACGACACGGCATCGACGGGATCGATGAGGTGTGACATAAGCATGTGGTGGTTGGTAACGGAACCACTTAAATCCTCTGTTGCATATTATAATTGGCGAAAGAAATTACGCCCTAGCAGCCTAGTCAGACTAGTTGCTAGATGCTTCCTGAAGGTATTCTGTCTGTAGTATTTTCTTAGTGGAGCAAAATCAAAACACAGACTGCCGCCATGGACGGCCGCGACCATGGAATAAGCTAAGCGGTAACCTCTCCTGGCAATCCCTGTCGTTTGGGTGGCCTTGAGAACACAATAAAACGACTAAGCATGTAGAAAGTCATATGCTTGCTTTCTCCGGACGAGGGTTCGACTCCCTCCGTCTCCACCATATGATAGCCTTAACTAGTTGATAGTAAGCTGGTTAAGGCTATTTTTGTTTTGAGTGGGGGACAAAAAGGAGACAAAAAAGTGTTCATTTTTATTCTTCAGATAAAGCCTAACATGGGGGTAATCAAGTTCCATAACCTAGCCTGCTAATCTATTCCCGTCAAAAAAACGTATCTTGTAGGTAACATGAGGCAGATAACACTTAATATACCAGACTTTGTAGAGCTAAATGAGAAAGAACTACTCATAAGGCTATCTATCAAGTTATATGAAGAAGGGAAACTCT
>JBCCLI010000556.1:0-3539 GCA_039026975.1 Bacteroidota bacterium
ATTAGGAGGTTATTGCCGGGGAAGGAGTAGTTAGCCTTTTAGCTTTTCCATCTCTCTTAGCGGTTTAGCGACTTTTCGTGATAAAGATTGCACGCTAAGACGCGAAGTCGCAAAGGTCTAAATGGTGCTATCCTACCTGAAGGTTCTCTTAAAATTCTATTGGCTAGACGAAAGATTTTTCGTCTCTACGACTAAGCTTACATCTAACTTTATTACTCACCCTTCATTCATATACCATATCAAATTAATTGATTTTATATGGAAATGGCTAAACCGAACAATGCTTAATGTATAGGAGGTAGAGAAGTAGACTGAAAGTCAAAGACTAAATCTGCTAAAGCATCATTATAAGTCATAAAGAGCCATATTTACCTTTGAATTTGGCTTTTAACTCTTCGAGGGTAAGCATAGGTTCTCCTGACTCGTATCTGGCTTTTCTATCAGATAGATAGGTTTTTGTCTCTTCAGAAATTGGCTGATTTTCTTCCTCCACACTTTGCAGGAGTTCTCTTGCAAGTTTGATTCTTTCTGGAGCAGGAAGCTTAAATAGATCTGCTATAGTCATAAATATCAAAATAGGAATACCTTATCTCAATTTACGAGAAATTCAGGATAGCGGTATATCATTTAGACAAAAGTTTGGCAGTCTCTACCATTAATCTTAAACTTATGCTTATTCTTAAACTTACACTTAATACTCACTCTCCCGCTGCGGCCTCATCCATATACCAGATCACGTGCTGCGCATGCTGGTGTACCCAGGTGGCAGGATAGTCAGCAGAATCATCTGTAACATTCCAGATGGCGTTGATCTTTTCGGTTTTGGAAGTGCCTGTTACCAGGAATACTACCTTTCGTGCCCTGCGTAAGACTTCCCCTGTAAGGGTAACTCTATTCTGACCAGACTCAGGATGGGTTGCTACTGCACACACATCGCCGGAACTGATGAGGTGGGACTCATGCGGAAAGATAGAGGCCGTATGTCCGTCGGTTCCCATACCCAGTATAATCATGTCAAACACAGGCCAACCGCCGTCCTGATCCAGTTTGTGGAGGAGGAGGTCGCCATAACGCTTAGCTTCCTTTTGAGGATCATCTTCCCCCTTCATACGATGTATGTGCTTATGGTGGAAGTGAGAATTGAAGTGATGAAAGAACAGTTCATTGGCTACGCCGTAGTTGCTTTGAGGATCAGTGGGAGGTACACAACGTTCATCTCCCCAATAAAAGTGGACGTTATGCCATTCTTTCTTGCTGGCATGTTCGGCGGACCACATCTGGAAGAGGGCCTTAGGGGTAGAGCCACCGGAGAGGGCCAAATGATAGGTAGTCTGTCCTCCTATTTCTTCCAATAGAAAGTCAGTAAAGGCCTGAGCTAGTTGGGCAGGATCCTTAAAAATTCGCTTCTCTTTCATGAAGGTAAATTAATAAAAACATACCCTTTGCGGCTTTGCGTCTTGGCGTGAGAATGATTCACGCAAAGCCGCAGAGACGCAAAGAGAAAATCTTATAATTCGCAGTAAATGCCGTCGTCAGCCAGGTTACGGCAGGGGTAACGCCAGGTGTGATGATCTCCATCCAGTAAGGCATCGGCCACATCCGGTCCCCAGGTACCTGCCGGATATCCATGCAGAGGGATTTCTGGATGCTTTTTCCAAGCTTCCATAATGGGGTCTACAAATTCCCAGGCTGCTTCTACTGCATCTCCTCTGGCATACAGGGTAGCATCACCTATCATAGCATCTAGGAGTAAGCGCTCATAAGCAGAAGGTACATACTGGCCAGATAGCTCGGAATAGTGGAAATCCATATTTACTGTCTTAACCTCAAAGCCTGCTCCTGGAATCTTCATCCCAAATTTCAGTAAAACCCCCTCGTCAGGTTGGATGCGGATGACCAACTGGTTGTCCTGGGTTTCCAAGCCTGCTTGAGAAAATAGCTTATGAGGCGTTTCCTTGAAGTGAATCACTACTTCGGTTACCTTGGTAGGGAGCCTCTTACCCGTACGTATGTAGAAAGGAACGCCCCCCCAACGCCAGTTGTCAATATAGAATTTCAAGCCTACAAATGTTTCTGTTCTAGAACCAGGGAGATTATTCTTTTTCAGGTAATCTCCTATGTCTTCGAGATAGCCGTTAGTAGGTTCTCCCTTGATAGTAGAGCTGGTGTATTGACCTCGGATGACATAATCATTGATATTATCCAGGTCTACAGGTCTGAGCGACTGAAAAACCTTGAGGGTTTCATTTCGGATGGCATGGGCTTCTATGACTGTGGGTGGTTCCATAGCCACCATACCTACCAACTGAAGAAGGTGGTTTTGGAGCATATCCCGCATGGCACCAGAACTGTCATAGTATCCACCTCTTCCTCCTACGCCTATGCTCTCCGAGGAGGTTACTTCCACATGGCTGACATAGTTCCTATTCCATAGCGGTTCAAAGATTCCGTTTGAGAAACGGGTAACCAGCATATTCTGGACAGTTTCCTTCCCCAGATAGTGGTCTATGCGGTAGATTTGTTCCTCCTCGTAGTCTTCTAACAGTTTAGAATTCAAATGTTTAGCACTCTGTAAGTCATAGCCAAAAGGCTTTTCTACTATTAACCTTCTCCATCCTTTATCCTGTTTATTTAGTCCACATTCAGCCATCATTTTGGGGATGACTTCATACATGCTGGGAGGTGTTGAAAGGTAGTATACATAGTTCCCGGACGTGCCACATTTTTCGTCCAGCTCCTCTAAGCGAGCTTTGAGGGCTACATAGGCTTCGTGAGATTTTACGTCTACCTGCTGGTAGTAGAGTAGCTCTGCAAAGGCATCTATTTTGGAGACATCATCTTTCTTCTGGGCAAACTCCTTAATTCCGGAAATGGCCCTTTCCCTGAATGACTCATCAGAATAGGCAGATCTCCCTGATCCTACTACTGCAAAGCAGGGGGGCAGCTCATCCTGAACGTAAAGGTCAAATAGGGAAGGGATAAGTTTTCTTCTAGCCAGGTCTCCGGATGCTCCGAAGATGACCATGATTTGAGAATCTGTAGGTTTCATGTGTATTGATATTATCTGCTATAACAAGACGCTTTAAAGGCTTGGGCGAAAGATGTTTCGCCCCTACTTTTAAACGTAATCTTAACCTTCAACTTAGACTTAAACTTCTAAAGGCCTAGGCGAAAAACCTTTCGCCTTTACTTTTAAACTTAAACTTACTTAGGCGAAAGATTTTTCGCCTCTACCCTTAATCTTCAACTTAAACTTAAACTTACGTCAGTCGTCTGCCTTGGTAACTGCATGTCCGCCAAACTGATTTCTCAGGGCGGCCAGCATCTTCATGGCAAAAGACTCATCTTGTCTTGACTCAAAACGAGTGAACAAAGAAGCGGAAATAACATGTACTGGAACATTAAAGTCTATGGCTGTATTCACAGTCCACCTTCCTTCCCCACTATCATTTACGTATCCTTTAATATCATCCAGCTTAGGATCAGCCTCTAGGGCACGTACTGCCAGGTCCAATAACCATGAACGAACCACAGAACCA
>JBCCLI010000557.1:0-3531 GCA_039026975.1 Bacteroidota bacterium
GCTATCTTCCTTTATTTAACATTTATAATGAGAATCAGCGATTCAAACTTAAGCTTAATAGACGGCTGAGAATTGAATTATTAGTACCTTTAAAACATGGGAGAACCCCTTCATTATATAGAGCCTTTTTACGGATGGTTGGAGATCTATAACCATGAGCATGATCCGCATTCACCATTCCATAAGGTAGAGCATAACTTGTTTTACTTTGATAGGTCTATGTGTGATATTCCCGCTCATCCACTGTGGGATACTATAGGTTCTGAAAGCCTGCTAATCAAGATTTTATATGCTGATTATATAACGGGCTTTGCCATCATTGAATTATTTGGGGAGTGGAATGACCTCAGGGATAATGATTTTAAGCTCCTGATGGAAAACTGTCTAAATGTACTGCTAGAAAACAGGATACAGAAGTTTATTTTCATTTGTGAAAACGTATTTCATATCTATCTTGAGTCTGATGACTACTACCAGGCTATGGAAGATGAGCTGGAGGAAGGATGGATGTGCGTTATCCGTCCTAGAAAGGAAATGCTAGAAGAATTAGAAGCTTATCATATAAATCAATATTTTTACTGGAATCCGGTACTAGATGAATTAGCCTGGCGCAAATTAAAACCCATACAACTATTTCAGATTGTAGAATCAAGGATGCAGAAAGTTTTGGGGGCCTAAATGCACTCCGTTTTTTCATGCATGAGAACTCCTACGTGCGTAACGTATGATCCCATGAGGCACTTTATGATTAACCTAACCTTGTTTGTCTTATTGAGTCCCCCTCTCTGGGGGCAGACTAACACCTATGTTCCTGACACCTCCCTCACCTACCAAGCGTTTCTAAATCAGTGTATTAATTTTAAAAGACAGCAGAAACAGGAAGTATGGGTAGTGAGCTTCTGGGCCACATGGAATACAAATTCTCTCTATGTGATCCCCGGCCTTAAATACACCTCGGAACTTTTCCGGAATAAACCTGTACGATTTATCAATGTTTCGGAAGATAAAATCCGTAGGGTCTGGTATCAGAGTTTACTTCAGCAGCAAATGCCCTGGGAACAACTCATGATACCCAGAATCAATGATCTTGAATTTCTGAAAAGAGCATTTAAGTATAATGGCCTGCCCGCCATATTTATAGTAACTCCTAATGGGCAAATAAGAAGGGTGAGAGACATTCCAGAGCTGGAAGACATACTTACCAGAGAAACGGTAAACCTTCCTAATATGCCTTACAGAAGGCCTACCGTTACCCCTACTCCGGAGGAGATTCCCCCTACGGACTATAAGCCTCCCACACCTGAACCTGTTAGTCCTCCCATTTCAGGTGGAGGAAGTACAGGAGGAGATGCCATCATACAAAACGGTTGGCTACTTCATAGAGTTAAAAAGGGAGAAACCCTATACCGCTTATATGTGAAATACAAAGTCCCTGTAGAAACTATCAAGCGTATAAATGGCTTGCCAAATAATGATATTAAGGTGGGCCAACTTATTAGAATTAGACGACAGCCTTAAAAAGAGATATATACTCCATTCCGAATATCACTACCTACCAGATTCAGTGGAATCTGCCAGTAAACCTATCAGCATAAGTCTCGTCCATTAGCTAGCCAAAATAGTTCCTACTATCAGGGGCCTTGTAATAAGGTTCCCATGAACTACCTACTTAGTAGGTACCCCCAGACTCTTCAAAAGAATATGAGGCATCCTGATAATTCAGAATGACTCATACTAGCATCTTATCTTATAACAATCTTTCTATCGGGTCTTCTTTAGCAATAGATCTTCATCAAAAGCCCTGAGTTGGACTTCTAAAATAGGATTCTCATCATTAAAGGTAACCGCTATTTTATCACTGCTGGCTTTCATGCTGGATTCATCATCACTCATAGAATCCTCTACCGTACCAGACTCATACATTTCACTCATCAGAACCAGGCTATTTGGCTCTAATTCGTATTCTCCTTTTAGCTGAAAATATTTTCCTCCCTCTTCATCATAGGAGCCTTTCAGAAGGGTGAATTGCCTGGTTTTTTCATTTAAGAATAGTACATAGCTGTAGCCAAATCCGTCCACACTTTCATAGTACCCCCCTATCTTATCTTCCAGTTTGGCCTGAAAATGTGGTTCAAACTCATTTCCCATCAGCTGAGCCAATTTACTTACCAGCATTTCTTTCGGAACTGCACCTATGAACCCATTATTACTTAGGTTCAGTTCAGCTCCTATCAGGATTAAGCTATCTAATTGTTCTGGAATTTCTCCCTCCATTAGGTTATCCTCTAAGCTGAGGTTAGTCAATGTCTTCATGGACCCAAACTCGATGGGCACATTGCCCTCCAGTTCATTAAAGCCCAGACGTAGCTGCTGTAGCTTGGGTAATTCTGCTAACTCTACCGGTATACCTCCCTTTAGTTTATTATGATCCAGAAATAGCTGTTTCAGGTTGATCATTTTCCCAAAACTACTAGGGATGGTTCCATCAAGATTATTGGTTCCTAACCATAAGATTTCCAACTTATTCATATTCCCAAGAGAAATGGGCAGAAATCCATTTAATTGATTAGCGGTAAGTACTACACTGATCACTCTCCCTTCACGGTCAAGCTGTACATTATGCCATGAACTCATAGGCATATCCAGGTTCCACTTCCTTCTCCAACTTATTCCCATGGTACTGTCATGCAGCGCTACCAGGGCTAGGGAGTCTCTCAGCCTGGCCTGCTCTAATACTACTCTTCTAGGGTCAAGTGGGGCCTCTACGTTCCCACAGATCAGGTTTTCCTCTATCAATACATTGTTAGACACGTAGTCTAAGTCTGTAAACTTCAGCTTACGACTATCCCTCAGGGAAAGACTTCTCACTGATTCTTTTTTCTCATATGGGAGAATTCTCCTTTCTCTTAAGGTAATGGATTTTTGGTATCCTCCACTGTGATCTTTAGCATCCATTTTTACCAGATAGGCAGCTATAGCTCCCTCTCTCGTGGCAAATGACTGAGTGTAGCCTAACATGACCAGTCCACTATCAGCAGTGATTTGTATACCGTAGCCCCCATTCTCTATTCCCTTTCCTCCAAACTCCTGGGTAGAAATCATACTCCCATCTAACCCTATCTTGAGTACAGCTAAATTTTGGTTTTTTCCTATGGCCCCACAGTGACCACTCAGTACATACCTTTGAAAATCATCTTCTACCAACCCGTAATTCCAAATAGACTCTGGGTGTAGATAGGTCTTAGCCCACTTATGTGAGCCGGAAGGATTAGTTTTGACCGCTATCATTTGTGTCCTGCCAGTAGGGAGAATTTCTGTTCCTGAGAGAAGAAACCCCTTATCTGTAGTTTCTATGATTTCACTGGTCTGAATCTCATTCTTACTTTCAAACTTATGTGTCCACTGGGACTTCCCTTCTTTATTAGCTTTTAGGACAAATGCTCCTCCTTGATAGCTCCCTGCCAAGGCGAATCCACCTTCTCTACAGGCTACTACAGAAACCTTCTGATGAGTTACATCCAGATTGTAAGC
>JBCCLI010000558.1:0-3506 GCA_039026975.1 Bacteroidota bacterium
CCATACTTCTACGCCTCAGGTAAGCGGAAAGAATCCTGAACAGCCCTACCGAACAGATACCTATTATGGGGAGGGCAGAGTACCAGACTGGCAGAAAATGCAAAGAGAAGGCTGGCATGGGGTAGACTTTATGTATCACGGGAGAATGGACTTCCCTACTTTTTACCGTAGGTATCTGGAAACTGTCAGGGGCATAGATGACAGCATAGGAGACTTGTTTGCCTTCCTGGAAGAGACGGGCCAGGACCAGTCTGCCCTCCTGATGTATATGGGAGATAATGGGTTTTCCTTCGGAGAACACGGCTTAATTGATAAGCGGCACTTTTATGAGGAGTCGGTCAAGGTACCTTTCCTGGTGAGATGCCCTGAGCTGTTTGGAGGGGGAGAGGAGGTACCTCAAATGTTCCAGAATATTGACATAGGTCCCACCGTGATGGAAGCTATGGGGTTGAAAGCCCCTGAGTACATGCACGGGACATCCATCCTGCCTATACTGGAAGGCAAAGAAATAGCCTGGAGAGACAGAATCTTTTATGAATATTATTGGGAGTATGATTTCCCACACACGCCTACCATGCACGGCATTAGGACTGACCGCTATAAATACATTCGCTATCACGGCATATGGGATACCAATGAGTTTTACGACCTGCAGCAAGATCCAAATGAGATGAATAACCTTATAGCCAGCCCAGAACACCAAGAGATGATCAAGCAGATGGCAGGAGAGATCTATGACTGGCTGGAGGAGTCAGACGGCCTACAAATACCGCTTAAACGCACAGTCAAGCGGCGCTGGGGAGACCATAGGAATGAGAATATCTATTAATGATGATGACAGCAGCAGTAGCAGGTACAGGCTTCATAGGCCCCGTCCACGTAGAAGCCCTCAAAAGAATAGGGGTGAGGGTGAAAGGCGTGCTGGGCTCAAGTCCTGAAAAGTCTGCTCAGGCAGCTGCTGGCATGCAGCTAGAAAAGGCCTATATATCCTTTGAAGAAATACTGGAAGATCCCGAAGTGCAGGCCGTTCACCTAGCAGTCCCTAACATCCTTCATTATGAGATGACCCGCCAGGCCCTGCTGGCAGGGAAGCATGTAATGTGTGAAAAACCCTTAGCTATGAATGCCAGGGAGTCAGCAGAGCTAGTGACACTTGCGAAAGAAAGTGGGCTGGCAGCAGGCGTGTGTTATAACATACGCTTTTATCCTATCAACCTGGAGGCGCGACAGTGGGTACAGCAAGGCAGAGTAGGGGAGCTACATTTTATTGCTGGCTCCTATGTGCAGGACTGGCTGCTTTATGAGACGGATTATAACTGGCGGGTGCTGGTGGAGAAGGGAGGAGCGCTCAGGGCGGTGGCGGATATAGGCACCCACTGGATGGATCTGATCTGTAGTGTTACCGGCCTGAAGATAGTAGCCGTTATGGCAGACCTGCATACTGTCCATCCTGTCAGGAAGCGGCCTAAAGGAGAGGTAGAAACCTTTTCTAATCGTGCCTTGACAGAAGACCAGATGGAGGCAGTACCCATACAGACAGAAGACTGTGGCACTATCATGTGCAGATTCTCTAATGGTGCTAAGGGATTTTTGCATGTATCACAGGTACAGGCAGGTAAGAAAAACTGCCTGAGATATGAGCTTAGCGGAAGTGAGGCCTGTCTTTCCTGGGATAGTGAGCGGCCTAACGAGCTTCACATAGGATACAGAAATAAACCTAGTGAGCTCCTGATGAAAGATCCGGCACTCCTGGGCGGCATGGCTACTCCCTACGTAAACTATCCCGGCGGTCATAATGAGGGCTTCCCTGATACCTTCAAGCAGTGTTTCAAGTCCTTCTACCAAGCTATTGAAACAAAGATTCCCGCTGAGGATGCACTATACCCCACCTTTTTTCAAGGCCATGAAGAAATTCTCCTCTGTGAAGCTATTTTGGCTAGCCACCTTGAAGAAGGGTGGGTACAAGTTTAGCAGCATGATTAAGCAGTCATTCCCATGATACCTGAAGAATTAAGGCTGGCTTACATAACCATTCTCCACCCATGAATAATGCTCACGATGAAAAGACTAAGTATGCTTTTTAGGTCATTTGTGCTAATCTGTTTTATCGGTCAGTTTGCTTGTACGCCAATTTTAGAACAAATGGACCAACCTAATATCATCTGGTTAGTGGCGGAAGATATCAGTCCTGCCTTAGCGGCTTATGGGGATACCTTAGCTAATACGCCTAATATAGATCGCCTCCTTCCCTCAGGCATAATCTATGAACATGCTTATGCTACAGCCCCCATCTGTGCACCTGCCAGATCCTGTCTCATGACCGGCATGTATGCTACTACCTTAGGTACCCAGCACCTAAGATGTGAAGTCCCTCTTCCTGAAGAAGTAGAAACCCTACCAGAGCGTTTAAGGGAAGCAGGATATTTTACCACTAATCGGAATAAGACCGACTATAACTTTGATCCTGAAGGGCGATGGGATCACTGGTCTGGTTCCCTGGCTCCATGGAGAGAGAGGAAGGAAAGTCAACCCTTCTTCAGCTTTATCAATGTAGGCCCTTCTCATGAAGGAAGTGCCGTCATCAGGGAGAAGTACCAGCAAGCTATAGAAGGTATTCCTGAAGAAGTATTGGTTACTGCAGATCAGGTAGAAGTCCCTCCTTACTATCCAGATACAGATAGTATGAGAATGGTATGGGCCAGATATTATAACCTATTACACAGCATGGACCGCATGGTAGGCCAGGTGCTGGATTCACTAGAGGAAGATGGACTTATGGAGGAAACCATCATCTTCTTTTTTGGGGATCACGGGTTTGGGCTACCCCGCTACAAGCGCTGGCTGTACCATACGGGCTTACACGTACCCCTCATCGTGCATATACCCGAAAAATATCGATCAGTTGTGCCTCAGGCCGATAATCAGCGAAATGAGGAGCTGGTGAGTTTTGTGGATTTTGGGCCAACTGTTCTAAGCTTAGCAGGTGTAGAACAACCAGAGAATATGCAGGGGCAAGTCTTTCTTGGGAAGGAGGCAGATGAAAAACGGGAGTACATCTTTGGGGCCAGAGACAGGGCGGATGATATGTACGAAATGTCCAGGGCTATCTTCGATGGAAGGTACTTATACATACGTCATTTCATGCCCCATTTGCCGCCCATACAGGATGGCTTCATTTATTCTGACAGAAAGGATGCCTTTCGATATTTGAGACGAGCCAAAAATCAAGGCATTCTCAATGAAGAGCAGCAAAAGCTATGGAAGCCTAAACCTGTAGAGGAGTTATATGATTTAGAGAATGATCCCTACGAACTGACCAATCTTGCTGCTGATTCTGCTTATGGAACGCCGTATAATCGCCTCCGCTATTACCTTTCTGAGTGGATGATGTGGGAGTATGACCTAGGGCTGCTTCCTGAGGCAGAGTACATGATACGTTCCGAGGGAAGTACCCCTTATGAGCTGGCGAGAGAAGGTAAGTTTAATTCAGAGAAGCTTTACTCCGC